>NZ_JARESU010000003.1:0-224971 GCF_046027075.1 Paraburkholderia sp. RL18-085-BIA-A
TCTTTTTGCTCAAACCAAGTTCGTACGCTTCGCGATTGATGGTCGCCGCCTCTTGTCCGTAGGCACTATAAACGTAGGCCTGAGGAGACGAGCGAGACATCTGCTGCAGCTCGCGTCGGTATGTCGACTGTCCTTCGCTGTACAGCACGACGGAAGATACTTTGCCACCAAGCGACTCGAATCGCTTTTTGAATTCGGAGGCTACACCTTGACCGTAGGAGTTGTTCGGTGCGATGAACGCTACGTCTTTCAGGCTCTGGGCGAAGACGTCTCCCGCCGCGAAGCGAGCCGACAGGTCGTCGAGTCCGATAACGCTGAACGACCCTTCGCCGATTTTGCGGATTGCTGGGCTCGATGAACCGATGTTGATATGTACGTCGCCCTGCTGAACGACGTATTCGCCGACTGGGATAGTGATTCCTGAGGAAAACTCGCCGAGCACAACGGGGACTTTGTTCACAGAAACGAGTTTTCTTGCTGAACTCAACGCCGTCGCCGCATTGCCGCCGGAATCCTCCACGACGACCTGTAGCTTCTGACCCAGCACGCCGTTATGCGCGTTGACTTGTTCGACTGCCAGTTCAATACCCCGTCGTTGGTCGTCTCCGACGGATGCACTCGCTCCCGTAAGCGGCAACACCGCGCCAAGCGACACCGTCTGTGCGGCCGAAGCGGTCGCAATAGAAAGCAACGCGCTCGCAACAGCGCTGATACACAGCTCCTTCGCAAACTTCATGATGACGCCCTCTCAACGATGGAAAATAAACTACACAAGTGTCGACAATTTATCCGAAAAAAAATTTTGTCAATAAAAACGTCGATGTCTGGAATCGCTGCCAGCGGCATGCTACGTCCTCAAATGCCTGCTGGACTTGCGTTTGCGCGATTTCGCGACTACCAGAGTTCTGCTTTCGCTGCGACGCGTACGCCTACGGAAGGTCCGCGAGCCTCGCCAGAACGCCTCCAGACTAGCCGATTGTCTACACTTTTGTATTCTGATTTTCCCCGATTCGAGGGGAGCGATGCGCGAAGGACGCCGCTAAGCCGGCTACGTCTGCTGCCAAATATCGCGACCCGAAAAGCGGCGCCACTTGGACCGGACATGGCCGGGCGCCTGGTTGGATTGCCACCGCAAAGAATCGCGACCGATTCCTGGTTGACGGAGCGACGGCGGTGGCGACGCCGGCACCTGCGAGCAAAGGGAAGGCTGCTGGCAATTACGTCCGCGGTCCGCAGCCTGCGCTTTATCGTGACCCAAAGAGTGGCGCGACTTGGAGCGGGCGTGGGCGGCCGCCGACGTGGATTGCTAAAGCCAAAGACCGAAGCAAATTTTTGATTGCAGGTGGTGCTGAATCGACTGTTGCTGCGACGGCCAGTGCTGTGAGCAAGGCAAAGGCTGTCGGCAAAAAGACGGCGTCGAAGTCGGGCGGTGCGACTGCGGGCAAGGGGCAGCCAAAAGGTCCGCAGCCGGTCAAATATCGCGACCCGAAGTCTGGCGCTACCTGGAGCGGACGCGGTTCGGCGCCGGGGTGGCTTGCTGGTGCCAAGGACCGCAGCAGATTTCTGATTGACGGGGCTGCAGCGGTCGCGTCGGAAGCTGGTGCTGTCAGCAAGGCGAGCAAACCGAAGGCTGCCGGCAAGAGCGGTGCGGCTGCAAAGAAGGCTGCAGCCAAGAAGGTTGGGGCGAAGGAGGCTGCTGCGACAAAGTCGCCGACGGTCAAGAAGGTCGTAGCGAAGAAGGCAGCGGCGCCGTCAGTGCAGCGCCCGGTGGCGAAGAAGATGGCAGGCAAGAAGGCTGTTGCGGTCAAAACGGTTACTGCAAAGGCTGACACTACCGCGACGCCGGAAGCCTCAGTCGAAGTGGGCGCTTAAGAGGCGCAGGCGACGGTCAAACAGACGAGCGGGCCAGGCGTGTCCCGTTCGTTCAAGTTCTCACTGCCACTGCCGATATTCAGCGTGCCGTCTTCCATTCAAAAGGGGAAAGAAACCGCGCTCTGGTCTCATCGGTCGCCACGTTCTCGCTAGTCGTTCGCCTTGTTTCTCGTTCCTTTCTCGCTGACCGGGCCGCAATGGCATCGTTCCGACGCAATTGCGGAAACAGGCAAGGACGACAGTAGTCAAGCGCCACGCACGCCGGACAGACTCCCCTCAGCCGTGAGCTCCTTCGCTAACTGGCGGATTACGCCCGCGACCTCGCCTGTAGCTCTGCTCATAGGGCGTTGTGTAGATACCGCCATCAGGATGGTGCGGTTAATTTCTGGCTGCTTTATCGGAGCGGCGATTAACGCGCCATTTCTGACTTCACGTTGCACGGCATAGAGTGGCAGGATTGTGTGCCGGTTTCCGAGGGCCACGAGTTCCTTTATCGTGGCTACCGAATCTATCTCGAGAACGACCTCGAGCGACACTTCTTGTGTCTTGGAGATATCGTCAAGAAGCACACGTAGGCCGTTCGGCACGCCGGGCAAAATCATTGGCAGTTTGGCAAGCAACGTAAACGGTACAGTTCCGGTTTTCTGAGGTTGCTCCCCCGGTGCAGAAATCAGGTAAAGCCGGGTGGAAAAAAGCGGCTCGTCGCCGGCCGCCGGATTGCGCCGTTTCCCGTACAGCACACCGATGTCGACTCGACCGGTGACTAGCCACTCGTCAATGTGGTCGGTGAGCCCCTCGAGGACCCGCATCTGAATACCGGGCAATCTCTCGCTGATTCGTGATAGTAGGGGTGTGAGCAACGAGGTGCCCAAGGATGCGAGTACCGCAAGATTGACCTGCCCGGTAGGCGTGCCGCGAGCGGCCTCGATGTCTGCCGACAATTGCTCTGCTTCAAGCAGCAACGCCCGGACGCGCGGGAGAATGCGTTGGGCAAATTCTGTCGGTACCGCACCCCGGCCCGTACGGTGCAAGAGTCGAGCACCAAATTCGGTCTCAAGTTCCACCATCTGTCGACTCAGTGCGGATTGGGCAATCGACAACACCGCTGCGGCCTTAGAGAAGCTGCCCAATTCCGCCACATACACGAAGTGCGAAAGTCGCTGCAGGTCGAGCGTTTTTGCCATCAGATATCTCCAACCGTCATAACTGATTTGCGGGATATCTTAATTCAAGATTTTACACCGCGCTCTTATACTGGCTGCAGGGCGCGGCGCGTTGACTGTTAACAGTACATAAGGAGACAAGGTGCGAAACGATGAACGCTCTCTCGAGCAGGACGCAGCGCGGCCGTGTGGGCCGCTCGAAGGTCTGAAGATTCTCGATATCGCGACGGTCATCGCTGGGCCCCTCTCGGCCACTTTGCTGGCAGATATGGGGGCCGACGTACTGAAGGTGGAAATGCCGGAGAAGGGCGACCACATCCGGTATCTGCCGCCACACAAGGAGGGTATCCCCTTGTGGAGTAAGGTTGTCAACCGGAACAAGAAGGGTGTGACTCTCGACCTCCGACAGTCCGAAGGTGTAGCACTGTTCGAGCGGCTAGTCGCGTCCCAGGACGTGCTCATCGAGAACTTTCGCCCCGGTACGCTCGAGCGCTGGGGACTGTCCAGTGAACGACTCTTCGCCTTGAACCCGCATTTGATTGTGTTGCGCGTGACGGGCTTCGGGCAGACCGGTCCCTACAGCGGCAGGCCAGGTTTCGCGCGCATCTTTGAAGGCCTGTCCGGCTTTGTGAATCTCTGCGGTTCACCCGACGGCCCACCAATGTATCCGGGCTACCCGGTCTCCGATTCGCTGACTGGCGTTTTCGGGGCAATGGCCGTTGCAGCGGCGCTGCGTCATCGCGACAGTCTGCCTGGCCGGCCAGGCCAGGAAATCGACCTTTCCGCAACAGAAGCGATGTTCCGCGTTCTGGACTTTATGGCTATCGAATACGACCAGTTGGGGGTTGCTCGCCAACGCTCCGGCAACTTGAATTCGTATTCGGCGCCGAGCGACGTTTACCCGACACGCGACGGAAAATGGATTTCGCTGGCCGTTAGCGCGCCGACGGTGTTCGTAAGGTTCGCTCATGCGCTGGGGCACGCCGACTGGATGGAGGATGAGCGCTTTAATACCAATGTCGCACGCATCGCGAACCGGTCGGAGATTGAGGAGCAGGTCCGCGAGTGGTTTTCGTCTCGCACCGCTGCGGAAGCCGCCTCGACGCTGACCGCGCACGACGTATCGTTCAGCCCTATCTATGACATCAAGGACATTTTTGAGGACCCTCATTTCGCGGCGCGTGAAGCTATTGTTAGCGTCAGCGACCGGGATTTCGGGGCAGTAAGAATGCAAAACGTCGTGCCGCGGTTTTCACGCACTCCGGGTCATGTATGGCGTACCGGCCCAGCTCTTGGTGAACACAACAATGAGATTTACGAGGGATTGCTTGGACTCGCAAGTGAGGAAATCGAGCGCTTGAAGAATCGGGGCGTCATCTGAAAGAGAACCGGCGCCTCGTAACACCCACTAGCACGGCAAACAGAACCGTCGGCACGAGTATTAACAGGAGACAGCATGGAATCGGGCGCACTGGAAGTGGGTGAGCACAAACTCGAAGTCGAGTCTGACACAACGGCGGCAGTTTATCGCAAGATTGGGTGGCGACTGCTGCCGTTCATCTTCCTCATCTACATCATGAACCAGCTGGACCGCATCAACATCAGCTTTGCCAAGCTGCAGTTCATGCAGGACATCCATTTAAGTGAGGCGGCGTATGGACTGGGCGCCGGGCTCTTTTTTATCGGCTACCTTCTTTTTGAGGTGCCCAGCAATCTGTACTTGCATAGCGCAGGCGCAAAATTGACGTTCCTGCGAATCATGGTCCTGTGGGGCGCGGTGTCAGCGGGGATGTGTCTGGTGCGAACGCCCATGGAACTCTATGTAGCCCGATTCCTTCTGGGCGCCGCAGAAGCCGGTTTTTTTCCGGGCGTCATCCTCTACCTGACCTACTGGTTCCCGGCGCGTCGACGCGCGCGAATCACGTCAGTCTTCGTAATGGCAATTTCGGCAGCCGGCATTGTCGGTGGTCCGCTTTCCGGGTTGATTATGCACACCTTTGCCGGGATTCTCGGGCTTAAAGGCTGGCAGTGGCTATTCATCGCGGAGGGTCTGCCAGTTATCGTTTTGGGTGTTGTCACATACTTCTTTCTCGACGATGGACCGGCGCAGGCGAAGTGGCTGTCTACCGACGAGAAAGCGATTGTCGTTCGTGAGTTGGAGGCAGAACAGCAATTGAAAGGAGGTCATACTCCGAAAGGATTGACACGCGCCCTGAGTGACCCGAAAGTCTATGTCGCGGGTTTTGTCTATTTTTCGGTGCTTTGTGGGACGAACGCGATTGCGCTGTGGATGCCGTCGTTGATTAAGGCGCAGGGGCTTAGCAACGTTGTACAGATAGGATGGCTTTCCTGTATCCCGTACATTGCCGCATTGGCAGGAACGTACCTTTTTGGCCGCTCTTCCGACAGAATGATGGAGCGCCGCTGGCACACCGCGGCTGCGATTTCGCTGACTGCAATATGCTTTACATTGCTATCACTGGGGCATGGCCTACCGTATATCACAGTGGCATTGCTCGGTCTCGCGGCTGCGGGCATCTATGGTGCGGTGGTCACATTCTGGACCATTCCGCCTGCTTACTTGCAAGGCAATGCAGCAGCAGGTGGCATTGCGCTCATCAGTAGTCTCGGAGCGTTGGGAGGGTTTTCAAGTCCCACAATCCTTGGTGCAGTGATGTCTCGAACCGGTAGCCTATATATTGGTTTTGTTGTACTCGGCGTGATACTGCTGGCAGGCGCAATGCTTGTAGTACTGGCAATACCTAAAACGATGTTGCGAGAGCCCGAGGCCTCCTGAACGCTACGGCGCTTTGAAGTCAGTATCGCGATTTCACTGCGTATTCCGAGCGATGCCCCTTTCTCCCGCGGCGTCCCAACTGTCTGGTCATCCGTTCGGCCGTCAGTCGAACCCGAGAGTGTGGGCGCTCCTGCCGGACGTGGAAGTCCGAGGAACCTTCAAAGCGACGAAAGCCGCTGTTCGCGTCAAAGCCGAAGTCGCGCCGAAGTACCTGCATCAGAAGACCGGAGTGACCGGCCGCGGTCGCGCTCCGGCATGGATTGCTGAAGCCAAGGACCGGAGTAGGTTCCTGATTTCAAGTGCCGCTGACGCGACCGTTGCGACGACCGCGGGTGCTGCGAGCAAGGCGAAGAACGCGGTCAAAACAGCTTCGAAGACGGTCGGTGCAACCCCTGGCAAGGGCCAGCGGAAAGGACCGCAGCCGGCGCTTTACCGTGACGCAAAATCCGGAGCGACATGGAGCGGACGTGGTCCGGCGCCGGCGTGGCTTTCTGGTGCCAAGGACCGCGCGAAATTCCTGATTGTAGGGGCGGTCGAGGGCGCGGCGGAGCCGAAGACTGCTGCAGCCAAGGGCGCAGTACCGGCTAAGAAAGCGACCGCGAAGAAGGTCGTCGCAAAGAAGTCAGTAAGAACAAAAGCTGCGACGAAGAAGGCAGCTGTGAAGAAGCCGAGACCGGCTCCAGCCAAAACGGCTTCGAAAAAAGTTGGTGCCAAGAGAGGTCGGCAAATACGGTGACAGCGGCGCAGGCTCCAGTGCCGGCAGGCGATGTGGCTGGCGCGCCGACCTTCGCTTGATTGGCTGCTAACTCAGTAAGGTAAAGAGATGTCTCGAAGTTATGAAAGGCAGGGAGTTGGTCGTAGCGAGGCGCTCCCCGAGATTACCTCGGAATTCTTGCTCTGCAGGCAGCCGCGGATTTGTTAGTGCGGAGGCGGCACGCTTTAACTTCGTCACTGCGGCAGACGAGTTGCGACTTACGCGTACGACGCGGTTGGACATGGTCGCGCACCGGCGTGGATTGCCAACGCCAAGGACCGGGCTACGTTCCTCATTGATGCGACCGGCGCGACTGCGAGCAAACCAAAGGTTTTAGCCAAAGCGCTTGGCAAGGCTGCCGCGATGGGCAAACTGCCACCTAAATACATCAATCCCAAGACCGGCGAAACGTGGAGCGGTCATGCCCGCCCGCCGGCCTGGATTGCTGAAGCCAAAGACCGAAGCAAATTCCTGATTGCAAGCGGCGCTGAAGCGGCGGTCGCGGCGAGTGCAGGTGTTGTGAGCAAGGCAAAGGCTGCGGCCAAAAAGGGGGCGAAGTCGGTCGGTGCGACTGGTGGCAAGGGGCAGCGGAAAGGTCCGCAACCGGCGCTTTACCGTGACGCAAAATCCGGAGCGACATGGAGCGGACGTGGTCCGGCGCCGGCGTGGCTTGCTGGTGCGAAAGACCGCAGCAAGTTTCTGATTGTTGGCGCCAGTGCGGCGGCCGATGCGAAACCGGCGGTCACGAAGGCTGTTGCGAAGAAAGCCCCGACAGCGAAGAAGACTGCTGCCAAGAAGGCCGTGAGCGCGAAGGTTTCGTGAGTCCAGTTCAGGGACCTCGAGGAAGGGAATACCGCTGTCACGCAGGATGTCGAGAAAGCTGCGGTCTTCCGGGATGGCCACCGAAATGGTCCCCGTGCTTCCGATGTCGATATCCTCGGGCCTGTAGTTCGCAGGCAGGCGAACGCCGAGGCTGTTCAGTAGCGCACCAAATGCGTGGGAGTCGACGAGCACTCCGCCGTGGCTGAATATGCCGGCGTTAAAGAGTGTTGCGAGAGTTAGCGCCGAAGAATTGTCGGCGGCAGCAAACTTCGCCTTACGCAGGACCTGGACGTCGGTGGCAAGCACGCGCATCTCCGCGCTCTCAAGTAGTCTCGCGTCGAGCGCAGCGGCGGTAGCGGGTTCTCCCGTTCGGCCTAATGAGGTTTCCTTGTGCTTTCCTGACGCCATATACACCCGCCAGTAGGTGTACGTTTTCCCATCGACGGTCTTCTGCGCAGCGGAGCCTGGGGAATGCAGCGGGATGTGAGATTGCGCACTCGCGCGCTCGGTGACAGAGGAATACAGAGTTTGCAGCGCGTCGTTGTGGAAGCTGGCCATCGCTAACAAGTCCTTATACCCTATTATTAGATAATAAGGTATAAAAGGGCCACATATCAAACTTATACCTTAACTTTTAATTGCAAGGGATAATTTTGGCTGAGCAAGCGGGGAAGCTCGCGGAAAGCGCGAACGGCTTGCGTGTGCTCATGAGCATCGTCGCGATGCGCCGACCGCTGGCTGTCTCCTTCCGACGATGAGTCAGGCCCGAAGCCCCCCGCCTTGCCAAAGGTCACGTTCGCGTCGATGAAGCCATCCGTTTCGCCCGGCAGTCGTTGCTCCGTTTTCAACACCTTTGCGGAACGGGTAGGAATTGCGCTGGAGTTGTTCCCAGACGGCAGCGCTACACTGCTCGCCAGAGGGCTTTCTCACCATCCTCGCCGGACGGAGCCGACCAACATGTCTGAAGTACTCATCACGCTTGATGAGGGGGCGCAGCTACTTTTCGTCGCGCGTGCTCACATCGCGAAACTCATCGATGAAGGCAAGCTAACTGCGAAGGACGGAATGCTTCGAAAGTCTGACGTGCTCGAATACAAATCGAAACAGCGAGCCGCAGCAGAGGCTTTCTTCTTGGCTCAGACCGAAGACTTCTGGTCGACCGACGGCTCGTCAGCGAACGGGCACGAGTCGCCGAAAACCTCCTAGCAGCGCGATATCACTTAGCTCAATCGTATAAACCCCGCGGCTACACGGTAGATGGACCACCTACCTGTCTACACTGACGCGGGTCGCGCCACCGCCCCTATCCCAAAACCACACCTCGGACAGCTCTTGGAGCTTCTGCTATCAGACACTGCGACCGACGTCGAGGTCGTCACGCGAGAACTCGGCCTGCGAAACGAGATGCTCGAACGACTGCGACGCGCACTTGACCGGATTGATTGCGCGCAACGGCTCTTGGAAACAGTGACGAGGGAAATTGCCGCCACGGGATGTTCGCAGGAACGGTTGCGGGCAGATGTAGGCAATGTCGATGGGTAGCATGTGGCGAGAGGGCCAGCGGAAGCGTTCGAGGTGATGCGGGCGGTGGTCGAATCGCTCGCAAGGGGTGGCGCAGCAGTACGGTGCCACATCGTTCCTCGTATAAACCGCGTGACTACAGGGTAAATGAATGAGCTAGGGCTTCATACCCACGACCATTCAGAGTAGCAGTGCTGTAAACAGGCTGTTTTTCGCGCTTCAGGGCGAAGCGCGATGACGATGCGTGGGCGTTGAATGCAGCAAAGGTGAGTGTTTTCGGGAGGCGCGACGGCGGTGGCGCCGGAATCTAAATGTTGCACGCTAGACGTTCGATGAATACAAAGTCTCCTGTTCAAGCCGCTGCCGACGAACTGCAGCGGATTCTGATATCAGACGTCGAGAGGGACCTCGAGGTCGTCGCACGTGAGCTCAATCTCACCCCAGCGATGGCTGAGCGTTGCCGGCGGGCGTTGGACCGGCTGCAAGCTGTGCAACAGATTCTGGGAGTGGTTGCGGCGGACGATGGCGGGATACAGGGAAGGGCAGTGGTGGTTTTGCGCGAGGCGATGCAGTTTCTCGCGAGGGAATGGCCCGCGGAGTATCCGGCTCATGCGGTCGAATGGATGTTGGTAGGGGACTCTTGCGTGCGGCGGGAGCGGGAGAAATCACGAGCCTACTTCGAACATGCGTTCGAAGCGAGCCCTCGCGGCGGGTTTGCCAGCAACGCAACAAAATCCACCCCTAACACGTGCCCGATGTCCGCAATCGTGAAGCTTGTTCAGTGCTGGTCGGTTGTGCTCAAGGCTCGTCGCCGAAATTTGCATCGAGCAACTCTGAGACTTTTTCATCTAAAGCGTTGGCGACTCGTTCGACCATCTCGATTTTGAGGTCCGGACTGGTGCGTTCAATGAGCGAAGCATAACCGACGGGTAGCTCGGCGGCCTGTTCCAGTTGGCGCATAGTCATGACGCGCCGCGAGCGTGAATACGCGATGTTGCGCGCAACAGTTGCTTGCAAAGGAGGCCCGGGGGTGTATTTGTCGTCAAGGGAAGGCCGCACCTCGAATAATTGTCTTGGTGCCACGTCCAGGCTCGTTGCGAGCCTGTCTACTGTGCTCAACTTTGCGTTCCCTTGCTTCCGCTCGATGAGAAAAAGGGTATTTCGGCTGATGCCGGCAGCGTTGGCAAGGTCTTGGGCAGAGATGTTCCCATGCGTCCGTAAGTAGTTAACCGCATGGGACAGCCGAACTAGCGCCGGGCTTCGCCTCGTCATTTCGCCTTTGTTTTCTGGATGAGCGCAGTGTACGGCGGCTTTTTGTATGGGAACAGTCGGGGCCAGCCGCTCCGAGAGAAATTTTGCGCGCAGGGGTCTCTCAGAGCAAGATTTCAATCAAGTTGAGTCGCTTTTACCGTACACGGGTAGATTTTAGAGCAGTGAAGTTTGACATCAAACTTAAACTTCACTGCTGCCTGCACCGTGCGGCTCGCCTCGCCTCGATCAAACCAGCCCGGTCGCGTAATACACCGCGATCACGAAGAACACCGCCAACGTCTTGATCACCGTCACCGCGAAGATGTCGCGATACGACTGGCGGTGCGTCAGGCCGGTGACCGCCAGCAGCGTGATCACCGCGCCGTTGTGCGGCAGCGTGTCCATGCCGCCGCTCGCCATCGCGACCACGCGGTGCAGCACTTCGAGCGGAATATGCGCGGCTTCGGCACCCTTGATGAACACGTCGGACATGGCCGCCAGCGCGATGCTCATGCCGCCTGACGCCGAGCCCGTAATGCCCGCGAGCGTGCTGACCGAAACGGCCGCATTGACGAGCGGATTGGGGATGCTCTTCAACGCGTCGCTCACCACCAGGAAACCGGGCAATGCCGCGATCACGCCGCCAAAGCCGTATTCCGACGCGGTGTTCAACGACGCCAGCAGTGCGCCCGCCACCGCAGCCTTGGAGCCGACCGCAAAGCGCGAGCTGACGCGTCCGAACGCGGTCGCCATGACCATCATGATGCCCAGCAGCAGCGCGCCTTGCACGGCCCAGATCGCGACTACGCCCTTGACCGTGGTTTCGACCGGCGCGTGGAGGCCCGGCAGGATGTCCGGCGTGATCGTGAAGGTCGGGCCATACCAGGTGGGGATCCAGCGGGTCAGCAGGAAGTTCGCCACGCCCACCACGACCAGCGGCGCGACGGCCAGCAGCGGATGCGGCAGTTGCTTCGATTCGACCCGCTCCGGTTCGTTGACGAGTTCCGTGCCGTAGCCTTCGCCGGTCGCCATCGCGGCGCGGCGGCGCCATTCCAGATACGACAGACCGACCACGATGATGAACAGCGAGCCGATCACGCCGAGCGTAGGCGCGGCCCACGAAGTGGTCTTGAAGAAGGTGGTCGGGATGATGTTCTGGATCTGCGGGGTGCCGGGCAGCGAATCCATCGTGAACGAGAACGCGCCGAGCGCGATGGCGCCGGGCATCAGGCGCTTCGGAATATTGCTCTGGCGGTACAGCTCGGCGGCGAACGGATAGACCGCGAACACCACCACGAACAGCGACACGCCGCCGTACGTGAGCAGTGCGCACACCGCGACGATCACCGCATTCGCACGCGAGCGGCCGATATAGCGGATTGCGGCCGCGACGATCGACTCGGAGAAACCGGATAGTTCGATCACCTTGCCGAACACGGCGCCCAGCAGGAACACCGGGAAGTACAGCTTCACGAAGCCGACCATCTTGTCCATGAAGATGCCGGTGAAGACCGGCGCGACAGCGGCCGGTTCGGTCAGCAGGACGGCGGCGAGCGCGGCGATTGGCGCGAACAGAATGACGCTGTAGCCGCGATACGCGACAAACATCAGAAACGCCAGCGCGGCGAGGACGATGACAAAGGACATTGAGTCTCCAAAGCTTGGTTGTTCTACATGTACGCCGTCCTGACGGTGCGACGGCACGGCGCCGCGAGAACGCAGGTTCCGTGCCACGCCCGCTGCCGCGGCCAATGCGTTGATCAGGTAGCCGAAGCGGGTAGCGTAGTCCGGCCGATTGTACCCAAACGTCTCCGAAACGGGACGTAAATCAGCCGAAGATAAGCCTAACCAAGGTTAAACCCTTATCAGCAGGGCTTGCTGGCGTTCTCTCCGATGAGATAAGCTTGTCTACAAAATGAGACAAGCACAACTAGAACGATAGCCGGAGACAGCGACAACATGATGAACGACTGGGCGGGCCTGCCCGCCACCTACGACGACGTGCTGCGCCGAGCGATGGATTCTCTCTTTCGCACCTTTGAAAATTTCAGCGAAGGCACGTTCATCGTCGATGCCGATGCGCGCGTCGTCTGGATCAACAAGCGTTACGCGGCGCGCTTCGGCTTTTCGGACCCGCAGCAGGCGATCGGCCGCGATTGCGAAGCGGTGATTCCCAACAGCCTGATGCGCGAGGTCGTCACCACCGGCAAGCCGATCCTGCTCGACATCATGGAGACCGACCGCGAACCGCTCGTCGTCACGCGTTTACCGCTAAAAGACGACGCCGGGGTGACGGTCGGCGCGGTCGGCTTCGCGCTGTTCGACGAGCTGAAGGCGCTCACGCCGCTCTTTTCCCAGTACTCGCGCGTGCAGGAAGAACTGATCGCGACGCGCAAGTCGCTCGCACAGGCGCGCCGCGCCCGCTACACGTTCGGCAGCTTCGTCGGCACGAGCGCGGCCTGTCTCGAAGTGAAGCGTCAGGCGCGCCGCGCGGCGCAGCTCGAATCGCCGGTGCTGCTGCTGGGCGAAACCGGCACCGGCAAGGAACTGCTCGCGCATGCGATTCACGGCGGCTCGGCGCGCGCGAATCAGCCGCTCGTGACCGTCAACGTCGCGGCGATCCCCGATACCTTGCTCGAAGTCGAATTCTTCGGCGCCGCACCCGGCGCGTACACCGGCGCGGATCGCAAAGGCCGCATCGGCAAATTCGAACTGGCGAACGGCGGCACGCTCTTTCTCGACGAAATCGGCGACATGCCGTTGGCGTTGCAGGGCAAGCTGCTGCGGGTGTTGCAGGACAAGGAGTTCGAACCGCTCGGCTCGAACCGGATTGTGCGCGCCGACGTGCGGATTATCGCCGCGACTTCGGCCGATCTGCCCGCGCTGGTGTCGACGGGGCGCTTTCGCGCGGACCTGTTCTACCGGCTGAACGTGCTGACGATCCACGCGCCGCCGTTGCGCGAGCGCACGTCCGATATCGAAGCGCTGGCCTACGCGATCCTCGAGGATCTGTCGACGCAGGCGCGCGCCGGCAGCCACTTCGAATTGCAGGACGACGCACTGCGGTTGCTGTGCGCGTATGCGTGGCCGGGCAACGTACGCGAGTTGCGCAACACGCTGGAACGGGCCGTGATGCTCTCCGACAGCGAACGGATCGACGCGCGGACCTTGGCGCCTTTCATCGGTTCGGCGCAGCCTGGCGGGCGGGGTCTTCAAGTGACCGAGGTGGCCGCGCAACCGCACACGCAGTCGCAAGCACCGGGCGCGACCGCCGGAATGCCCGACCCGGCATCGTGGAGCGACGCGATGGCCGCGTTCGAAAAGCGCTTTTTGAGCGACGCGTTGCGCGCCAACGGCGGCCGCGTGATCGACACCGCCAGCCAGATCGGCATGGGCCGCGCGACGCTCTACAAGAAGATCGCGGCCTACGGCATCGAGGTTTGAGGAGGACCGGCGACCTCGAGTGACGTAGTGCAATGACCCCGTGGCACAATCTCGAGATCGAAAAACAAGACGTGATCGGGGCTTTCCAATGAAACGCAGTCTTTCCTTCTTTGCGCGCCGGGCCAGCGCCATGCTGGCGGTCGGCGCCGTGTCCCTGCTGGGCGCTTGCAGCAGCAGCGCGCCGTTGTTTCTGCCGGATGGCCGCGCTACCACACTGGTTCAATGCCCGGTGGGCTCCGACTCCTGCTCGCAGCAGGCCAGCGCAAGTTGCGGCGGCGCGTTCGACGTGGTGCGCCAGACCAGCGAGAGCGGCACGCTCAGCCTGATCTACGCGTGCCGCGCGAAATAAAAACCAATCAACCAGGCGCCGACGCAATGCTGGCGCGATTGTTTACCGCAAACCTCCATTCATTTTGCCAAGTCCCCGGTAATTAATGCGCTTGGCTGCGCCATATGGCGCGCATTATTTACTATGCCCAACAAATTACTCATCGGGCATAGTCGGCTCGTTGCAATTTCGCATGATCGTCATAAAAATCTGTGTCTAATGTGCATCCGGCAACCGGCAACTATGCGTATTGAGTTTTACTCCGCGATTTTTTAGCGGAAGACCGATACTATGTTTTTTACACCCGCATATTAAATAGTCGCTTAACGACTGCCCGGTGTGGGCCGTCGGCGAGAGTCAGTGCGGAACCTAACGGAACGCGGAGGTCGTCCGCAGTATTCTGTCCTCACGGTTCGGGGTTTAACCAACCAAGCACGTTTTTCCGATTTGTTCGACGGGGAAAAGAGTCGAGAAAGATTTTCCGCTTTCAATTTGTACTGTCGCGCCCACCGCGGCACGTTCCATGCTTGCGATTTACGGTTCGAATTAATTCAAAGATTCCGGGGAAAGCAATGAACCATCAGCAACTCGAAAAAGATATTGAACATCTGGAACGTGTTATTTCCCATATTTCCGCAGAAGATGGCATTCCGTTGGCCTATTGGCGTAACCGTATCGACGTCGTTTCCGGCGCGGTCCGGGTGCCGGCGCAAGCCAGCCGGATCAAACGGCTGAATGCCGCGCTGTCGGCGCTGGAAATGCGGCAGAAAGCCTGAACGCCGCGGCAGCGGACTCGCGGAACGTAATGGCGCAGCAACTCACGGCTGGCTTCGGCCAGCTCGCCGCGAGCGGCCGCACGTTTTTCCATCGAATGAGCTTCGACTGACCCAGGACACTCATGCAACTAGCAGGACTTTCCGCGACGCGGTTGTCGGCGTTGACCAACGCCATGCAAGGCTATGTGGAACGCGGCGAAGTCGCGGGCGTCGTGTCGATGGTGTGGCGGCGCGGCGAAATCGGCTATTTCGAGGCGCTCGGTCTGCGCGACGAAGCCATGCAAATGCCGATGGAACGCGACACGCTGTTTCGCGTCGCGTCGATGACCAAGCCGGTGACCAGCGCCGCAATCCTGATGCTGATCGAAGAGGACCGGCTCGCGTTCGACACGCCGATCTCCCTCTGGCTGCCCGAACTGGCCGCGCCACGCGTGCTGCGCGACCCCGCTGGCCCGCTCGACGACACCGAGCCGGCCAAAGCGCCGCTCACCGTGCTCGATCTGCTCACGCACCGCGCCGGTTTCGCTTACCACTTCACCTCAACCGGGCCGCTGGCCGAGGCCTACGCGGCGGCTTTCAACGGCTTCGAAGCGCACGGAGATAACGGTGCGTGGCTCGCGCGCATCGCGGGCTTGCCGCTGATGTTCCAGCCCGGCTCGCGCTGGCACTACGGTATCGCGACCGATGTGCTTGGCGTGCTGATCGAGCGCGTGAGCGGCATGCCGCTCGGCGAGTTTTTCCGCACGCGCATTTTCGAGCCGCTCGGCATGCGCGATACCGCCTTCTGGGTGCCCGACGCACAACTTCCGCGGCTTGCCACCGCGTATGGCGTCGAGCCCGGCACGCAGCGGCGCGTGGTCGAGGATCATCCGTCGGCGAGCCGCTGGGCAGATCCTGCGCGCTTCCAGAGCGGCGGTGGCGGCCTCGTTTCCACCGCGCTGGATTACCTGCAGTTCGCGCAATTGCTGCTCGGACGCGGCCGTGTCGGCGAGACGCGTTTGCTGTCGCATCGCTCGGTCGATCTGATGCGCTCCAACTTCTTGACGCGCGACCAGCGTCGCCTGCCGGCTTTCGGGCATGTGCTGTGGGCGGGCCAGGGCTTCGGGCTGGGCTTGTCCGTGGTCGACGATCCCGCCCAGCAACTGGCGCTCGGCTATCGCTCGCTGGGCTCGTTCGGCTGGCCGGGCGCGTACGGCACCAGCTGGTTCGCCGATCCGGTGGAAGAACTGATCGGCCTCATGCTGATCCAGCGGCGCGGCGTCGAACCGTTTCCGATGTCGGTCGACTTCGAACGCCGCGTGTACGATTCCATTGACGACTGAGTGCACTGACCGCCGCCACCGGGCCGACGCGCGCGCAACCAGCGCCGTGCGATTGCAGGTCTCTCTATCCGGTACTTTATTCATCTGATAGTGTCCGCACTGCAATTCGTCAATAGATGGGAGCACCGCATGGCCTCGTACAAACAGTTGACCGCCCAGCTCGAAAAGCTTCACCAGGAAGTCGCAGCGGCCCGCGAGAAAGAGATTGCGCAAGCGATCGCCGACATCAAGCAGAAGGTCGCCGAATACGACCTGACCGCCGAGGAGCTCGGTTTCACGACCGGGCGCAAGCCGGCGCGCAAGGCGGCTTCGACGTCGATCGCCAGGTATCGCAACCCGAAAACCGGCGAGACCTGGAGTGGTCGCGGACGCTCGCCCAGTTGGCTCGCCGGCAAGGATCGCGAGCGCTTCCTGATCGAAATGTGAAAGGCGCGGTTGCATGCGATACGTCGCGCGCTTCACGTGCCGAGTTTCCTGAAGTGATGCCGCGTCTGGTTAATCTCGCACCGTTGCGCGGGTCCCGAAAACGCTCACCTTTGATATGCGCCTGCCTGCGGACAGTGGGTTTTTCGGCGCAACGTGCAGAAGGTTCGACTGTTTCGGTGAGCCAGGTTTTATCGCGCTACGCACCGCTCGGTGTGATTGGCGCTACCGCTTTCCCCGGTGCTGCGCGGTTTTCCTGAGAGCTCCGTTAGCCTTGGCTGGCGGGCGTTTCAGGCTTCGCGAAGAACCACCTCAGCCATCTCCCGGATCTCTGCCACGGCGTTTGGGCGAACTCGTTGCGCCGCCGAACTTCGCATCGCAGGTGCGTGAATGGTGCTTTCGTATCTTCACCTTTTGCGGCCCCGGGACGCTCACCATCGCAAGTCCCGAAAACTCTCACCTTTGCGCCCGCCCGCTGACGCCGCCCGCCCCGTGCGTGGACAATTTGCCGTTGAACTCTCCGCCGAGCCGCCGCACGCGAGTCTTCACGGCCGGCCCCTTTCTCCCCGCGGTTGTCGCGGGCGTGTATCATTCGTTCCCTGCGCTGTTCTGCGCTGGCGATTCCCGTATTGTCGAACGTTTGTTCGTGACCTGTTTCCGACGCCGCGAAGTTTGCCAGTCGATGTGGGTTCCGGCCCAACTCCCGCAGCTCACGCCGCCGCGCAAGGCGCGGCATACCGGCCGCCATACGCCGCCGGGAACCGCCCGAACCCCCTATCTGTGACCGCCAGACCCGATGTCAGTCTCCGAACTCAAACGCCGCCGCACGTTCGCGGTCATTTCCCACCCGGACGCGGGTAAGACCACGCTCACCGAAAAGCTGCTGCTGTTTTCGGGCGCGATTCAGATCGCGGGCACCGTGAAGGGCCGCAAGAGCAATCGCTATGCGACGTCCGACTGGATGGAGATCGAAAAGCAGCGCGGCATTTCCGTCGCCAGCTCGGTGATGCAGTTCGAGTACGGCGACGCCGTCATCAACCTGCTCGACACGCCGGGCCACGAAGACTTCTCCGAAGACACCTATCGCGTGCTGACCGCGGTCGACGCCGCCGTGATGGTGATCGACGGCGCCAACGGCGTCGAAGCGCAAACGCTGAAGCTGCTCGAAGTCTGCCGCAGCCGCAAGACGCCGATCGTCACCTTCATCAACAAGCTCGACCGCGAAGTCCGCGAGCCGCTCGAACTGCTCGACGAAATCGAGCAGCATCTGGGCGTCGCCGCGGTGCCGTTCACCTGGCCGATCGGCATGGGCAAGGAATTCCAGGGCGTCTACGACCTCCAGCGCGATCAGGTGCGCGTGTTCCGCGCCGGCCAGGATACGGCGGGCGGCGCGGTGGAAACGCTGCAGGCGCTGAGCGACGAGGAAGGCGAGCGCCGTTTCGGCCATAGCTGGGTGCGCGCGAAAGAAGAGATCGACCTGATCACCGGCGCGACGCCCGACTTCGACCGCGAGCAATTCCTTGCCGGCCAGCAGTCGCCCGTGCTGTTCGGCTCGGCGATCAACAACTTCGGCGTGAAGGAAATTCTCGACGCGCTGGTCGACCTGGCGCCGCCGCCGTCGATGCGCATGACCGTGCAGCGTCCGGTGATGCCGGACGAGCCGAAGTTCACCGGCGTCGTGTTCAAGGTGCAGGCGAACATGGACCTCGCGCACCGCGACCGCGTGGCGTTCATCCGCGTGTGCTCGGGGCGTTTCGAGCGCGGTATGGCCGTGAAGGTCACGCGCTCCAGCAAGACCTTCCGCGCCAACAACGTGGTGACGTTCCTGTCGCAGCGTCGTGAGACCGTGAGCGAGGCGTATCCGGGCGACATCATCGGTATTCCGAATCACGGCACGCTGAGTCTGGGCGATACGTTGACCGAAGGCGAGCCGCTGCAATTCGTCGGCTTGCCGTTCTTCGCGCCGGAAATTTTCCAGACCGTCGAAGTGGTCGATCCGATGCGCGCGAAGCAACTCGGCGAAGCGCTGAAGCAGCTCGGCGAAGAGGGCGCGATCCAGGTGTTCCGTCCAGAAGGCGGCGGGCTGACGATTCTCGGCGCGGTCGGGCAATTGCAGTTCGAAGTGGTGTCGCACCGTTTGTCGAGCGAGTACAAGGTCGATGTGCGGATGGCGCCGGCGCGCTACCGGATGTCGCGCTGGGTCACTTGCGACGACGCCGCCGAATTGCGCCGCTTCACCGATTCGTACGCGGCGCGGATCGCGCTCGACGCGTCGGATGCGCCGACTTATCTGGCTTCGCACGTGTCCGAGATTGAAGTCGCGCAGAAGGCGTGGCCGAAGATCGTGTTCAACGAATTGCGCGAGCATTCGGGCGCGCCGTTCAAGAAGGCGATGTGATTTCCTGCTCCTGTCGTTGCAGTTGGAGTTGTAGTTGCAGCGAATGAAGTAGAAGCGAGCCGCGTCGATGACGCGGCTTTTTTTTGCCCGCAAGCTCCCGAGCGTGCGCTCGTTCGTCGGGCCCATTCTTCTGACGCCGACCCTGTTCGCGGTTCGGACGCGCCGCGCAAACGCCCGACTTCGCCTATGCTGACTGTGACGAGCGCCGCCTGCCCGGCGCGTCTTCCTCACTCCGCGGAGCGCCCGTGACCGTACGCAATCTCGACGCCTTGTTTCGACCCCGATCCGTCGCCGTGATCGGCGCCTCCGAACGACCGGGCAGCACCGGCGCGATGGTCTGGGCGCGCGTGCTGGAAGGCGGTTTCGACGGCCCGTTGTGGCCGGTCAACCCGAAGTACGAGAAGCTCGGCGCGCACGCCGTGATCGGCGACGCCGGCGATCTGCCGCAAGCGCCCAGCGTCGCGCTGATTTGCACGCCGCCTGCCACGTGGCCGGGGATCATCCATAAGCTCGGCGGCTTGGGCACGCGGGCGGCGATCATTGTCGGCGAGGCGCGCAGCGATGACGACCGTCTCGCGTTGCGGCACGCGTTGTCGGCGGCGCGGCCACATCTGCTGCGCATTGTCGGGCCGGGCAGCCTGGGCGTGGTGTCGCCCGGGTTGCGCGCGCATCTGGGCGCGCCGTCGTGCACCGTCAAGGCCGGCGGTGTCGCGTGGGTGTCGCAGTCGAATGCGCTGACCAATGCGGTGCTCGGCTGGGCGCAGGCGCGCGGGCTCGGCTTTTCGCATGCCGTGGCGCTCGGCGACGAAGCCGACGTGGACGCCGGCGACGTGCTCGATTATCTGGCCAGCGATCCCGGCACGCGCGCCATTCTGCTCGAACTCGATACGGTGCGGGCGGCGCGCAAGTTCATGTCGGCGGCGCGGGCGGCGGCACGCAACAAGCCGGTGCTGGCGCTGCGCTCCGGGCGCGCGGACCCCGTCGATGGGCTCTACTCCGCCGCGTTCCGGCGCGCGGGCATGGTGCGCGTCGATGCGCTCGACGATCTGCTCGACGAAGTGGAAACGCTCGGCGTCGGCCGTGTGGCGGCAGGCGCGTCGGCGACGCTGATCACCAGCGACCGCGGCCTCGCCACGCTCGCCTGCGACGCATTCGCCGCCGCCGGCGGCACGCTCGCGCCGTGGCCCGCCGAAGCGTCGGACGCATTGCAGCAGGCGCTGCCGCACGCGGTCGGCGGCAATCCGCTGCAACTCGGCGACGACGCGCGTCCCGAGCATTTCGGCACCGCGCTCAAACTGCTCGCCGAGCATCGCAGCACCGGCGCCGCGTTCGTGGTCCATGCGTCGACGCACGGCGCGCCGGTTGGCGAGGTCGCGCAGGCCCTGATTGCGAATCAGCGTTTCGCGTATCGCGGCTTGCTCGCGTGTTTCTTCGGCGGCCTCGATGCCACCACGCGCGATGCGTTGCACGCGCAAGGCATTCCGGTTCATACGACGCCGCAGCGGCTTGCGCGCGCGTTCGCACGGCTGGTCGACTACCGGATGGGCCGCGAACTGCTGATGCAAACGCCGGAAGGATTGCCCGCGCAGATTCCCGAAGCGATCGACGTCGCTCAGACGCAGATTTGCGCCGCGGTGGATGGTGGCGAGCGCGAACTGACTGGGGAAGCGGCGGCGCGGTTTCTGGGGAGCTTTGGGCTGCGGGTTGAAACGCAGGAAGGCAACGCCGGATCGTCCGGAAAGCCGATAGTCGATATCGCCATCGAGCTTCACGACGACGACAATTTCGGGCCCGTCTTCCACTTCACTGTGCCGTCGGCCGACGGCATATCCGAGGCGCTGTGTGTCTACGGCCTGCCGCCGCTGAACCCCATACTCGCGCGCGACCTGGTCATGCGCTCGCCCTACGCGCGGATGGCCGCGCCGGAGCCGGCTCTGGCCGCGCTGACGGCGCTTTCTCAAGTGGTCTGCGAGGTGAGGCAGATCGGCGGCCTGTCGTTGTCGTTGAGGGTCTATAGCGATCACGTGACGGTGGTCGATCCGGTCCTGAACCTCACCGCGCACCGCAGTCGCCTCGCGATCGTGCCGTATCCGCGCCGCTTCGAAGAGACGCTCGACTGGCAAGGCGTGCGGGTGACGGTGCGGCCGATCCGTCCGGAGGACGAGGCCGCGCATCATGACTTCGTCGAAGCGATGACGCCCGAGGATTTGCGTTTGCGCTTTTTCGGCTCGGTGGGGAGCTTCGATCACTCGCAGCTCGCGCGCATGACGCAGATCGACTACGACCGCGAAATGGCGCTGATCGCGACGGTCACGAGCGAAGAGGGGTTCACGCGGACCTTGGGCGTGGTGCGCGCCGTCGCCGATCCCGACAACGAAACCGCTGAATTCGCTGTGGCGGTGCGCTCGGATCAGAAAGGGCGGCGACTTGGTCAATTGCTGATGGGCCGGATCATCCACTATGCGCGGGCGCGCGGCACTCATTGGCTGGTCGGCGAGGCGTTGCGTGAAAACACGCCGATGATCTCGCTTGCCAAGGCCTGCGGCTTTACGATCACGCGGACCGAGGACCCCGGCGTGGTTGGTTTTCGTATGGCGCTGGATGAAACTGCAGGGGAACCGAATTAGTGAGATGCGGGCACGTCCTGTGAGACTGCAGTTGTGGAATTCGCGAGACCGACCGTCCGGACTTGCAAGCGCTGAGGGCAACTGTCGACTCTCTCTGCTCATGTGCAAGCAGCTTGGATCGGCCAGCCGTTCCCCTGAATCTGTCGGTGTGAATGCGGCCTGGGGAGGAAAATGCCCCTGAAAGACCTACACTGATATCCAATACGGTCAAATCGCGATGCTGGCCATCACCCCGGACAAAGATTCGATTGACTCCGAGAATGCATCCGCTGCCGCAGCCCTCTCGGGGGAATGTTCATGAAGACTCTGATAATACTGGCGGCGTGCATGATGCTGTCGGCGAACGCATTTGCGGAATGTGCGAAGAACGCCCGTGGCGAAACGGTCTGCGGCAACGGACAGACGGCCGGCGGTTACAACCGGAACACGGGTAAGGCCTGGACGTCCGAGACGAACCAGAATGGAGCGCGGACGACCCAGACCAGCCGAGGGGGCGAGGCAACGACGAAGAACGGTAAAGGCGTCGTTCACGGCCCAGGTGGGACCAACTGTTACCGGACCGCGAACAGTCACGGGTGCAATTGACCACGTATCGACACCCTTTGTCGCGTTCGCCTCGATGACCTGCGCGTTGCTGTTCGCGAATTTCGCCACCGCGCAGTAACGCCCGGTACTCGACGCCGTCACGCACAAAGCCGTGCAGAAGCACCCGCAACGCAGAACGAAATGCAGCGGCGGTTGAAGGCGCGCCGCGGGCAAGATGCTCTTGCCGGACAAAGCAGTGGTGAACGGGCCGCGCGCAACGCGTGCATCGCGAACAAGCACCTGATCGCATCAAGGGGACTGCCATGCCATTCCGATCGAAGACACGCATTTCCGTTACCCACCGCTGTATCTGCATTGTCGCGGCTTTCGGCTTGTCCGCCGCATGGGTTCCCGACTGCGGCGCGGACGACGCCGTCCCGCCGGCGACTGCGCAAGCCGTCCCGAGCGGCGCATCGGTCGACAGCGAGAGCGGTACCGTCAGTTTGATCGATCAGAGAAACGCGATCATCGTCGTGACCGTCCCGGGCCACGAGGACCTGAGCTTCAATGCGAAAGACCACCGGGATGCGCTCAGCTCCATCAAGATCGGCGACAAGCTCACGGCGAGCTATATGGAGCCCTATGTCACCGAACTGTCGGTCGTGAAGGGCGCACCGCTCACGCGCCTGAACCGCGCGGTCAAGCTGACCCAACATTCGCCGGGGTCTGGACAGGAGGAGTTTCAGGCGCTCAGAGTCTTCCAGGGTGTGGCCGAAGTCACCGCCGTCGACCACAAGCTGAACCTGCTGACAGTCGAGGACAAGGCAGGTACCGCGCATTCGGTCCGGGTCAGCCGCCCCGAACTCGTGAAGGTGATGCAGTCGCTCGCGCGCCATAGCCACGTGCGGATCGCGTATGAATCCGAGAGCACGGTGGTTGTCACGCGCTAGTGCGGCATCACCGTGACACATATGGCGGTACCGCAAATCCCCATGGTTTTGTGTCTCGTAGAGGTCAGCGGGCGCGGCGCTGGTCCGGCATCAACGGGTTTCTCTGCACGCGCTATGCGGCCTGTCGACGCTACGAGTCGCATTTTGACCGTGCTGATCGCGCCGCTTAAACCGCTGAGAGGCCTGACAGACCTCTCAGGCCGCAAGAAGCCCGAACGGCTTCTCGTTCCGCAAGAAGCCTGAACGGCGCCTCACGCCACAAAAAACCAAGCACCGACCTCAAGCCGCCAGCTTCGCCGCAGCCTCATCCACCTGCGCACGCGTCACCGCCAACTCCTCGAGCCATGCCTGCGCATACACCGCACCGGTCTCTCGCTCCAGGCGCGCAATCGTCATCGCGCAACGGCTCGCATCCTTCAGCGTCGCGATGAACGGCTTCACCGACTGGCCCGCCATGAACGCATCGAACAGCGGCACGCGAATATCGTCCGGCAGCGCACGCGTGGTCCACTGATACGGCTTGCCGTTGAACGTAAACGACGGCGGCAGCACGCGCTCTTTCTTCGCAGCCGGAATCAGGCCGTAAGTGCGCGCGGCCTCGCCGATCTGCTCCGGCGAAAACAGCTCGTCCGGGCTGATGTCGAATTGTTGGATGAAGGTTTCGATGCTTTGCATCGCCGCAGCGCGGTCGTCGCGGCGCTTTTGCGCGTGAGCGACGATGTCGCGCAGTTCGTCGGCTTCTTCAGGTGTGATCGTGAAGCCCGACTGCTTCTGCTGAAGTTCGGAAAAACGCTGGAATTCGGAATCGGTCAGAAGTTTCGCCATTGCTTATCGATGGGCGCGCATGAGCGAACTCATGCGGCGTAAATTTGAGAGGGCCGCCATTCTAAACCATGTGCGCAGGCGCTCGTTTTTGAACGGGCCGCCGCGCTAGCTAACTCTTCAGCCAGGCAGGTCAGGCTGCTTGCTCGCGGAACATCGACAGCGCCTGCACCGTCTCGCGCAGCAACGCGGTGGCCGCTTCGAGCGTCGGCGCGACGTATTCGTCGATACGCCGCAGGTACGGGCACGTAAGCACCGCAATCGCCTGGCCGGACGGCCCCTGGATCGGAAACGTGACGTCGGTCACGCCGAACGTCTGCTGGCTGTCCTTCTGCGAAAAACCCGCCGCACGAATCCGCTCGCACGCCTGCTCCAGCGCGTCACGGTCGATCGTGACCTCGCCCTTCACCTTCGTATGCTCGGCCAGCATCTGCTGACGCTGCTCGATGCTTTGAAACGCCAGCATCACGCGGCCCGAGCCCGTGTCGATCAAGCCGACCCGCGAGCCGAGCCGCACCGACATGCCCCACGTGCCCGGCCCGTCCACCTGGGCGATCACCAGCAGGTTGCCGCGGTCGTACACCACGAGGTGACACGACTGCTCGGCGGCATCGGCAAAGCGCTGCATCAGCGGCAGCGCTTCGGCGATCAGACGGTTCATCGGCGGATGACGATGCGCGAGCGCATACAGCTTCAGGCTCAGCGAATAGCGGTCACCTGCCGCCGAGCGCACCACGTACTGCCGCGCGACCAGACGCTGGAGCATCCGGTACATCTCGCTCGCATTGCGGCCCAGCAGCTTGGTGATTTCGGCGCGCGTCAGTCCTTCTTTCTGCTCGGCGAGCAGTTCGAGGATGTCGAGGCCTTTGTCGAGCGCGGGAGCCCGGTAACGGTCGTCGTCGTCTTTGTCTTCGGCTTCCATCGTCAGCTTGGGTCCATGTGGTTTTCTCATTATCTGGCGCGTGAATGTAAGTGCGTGGCGAATCTTCGGCAAGGAGAGAGTGGTCCAGGGAAAACACGGGGGCTTGATGCAGTGCGGATGACTTGACTTCAAAAAGTTCGTATATGAATAATACGTTCATTGGTGAATGAGCGCACGCCAATACTCGATAAGAAAGCGCAGGACGAAGTGCCGGCATCCATGACCGGTTCACGCAGTTCAACAACGCATAGCAGGAGACAACCCCATGTCGTTCGTTAAACGGCCGCACCCCGCCCACCGTCTGTTCCGTCGTTCCCTCTTCACTGTCGCGGCCGCTGCGTGCGTCGCAGGCGTCGCCGCGAGCGGCGCCGCGCAAGCCGCCGACGCCGGCAAGATCGGCCTCGATCTGCCGCTGCTCACGTCGCCCTTCTGGCAGTCGTACAACAACTACCTGCCGAAGTACGCGAAGGACATGAGCCTCGACATCCTCGCGCCGGTCAATTCGAACGGCGATCCGGTCCAGCAGATCACCGACATGAACAACCTGCTGAACCTCGGTTCGACGGGCATCGTGGTCGGGCCGCTGGATTCGGCGGCGATCAGCCGCGCGCTCGACGCCGCCGCGGCCAGGAACGTGCCCGTGGTCGCCGTGGACGTCGCGCCGACGCAGGGCAAGGTCGCGATGGTCGTGCGCGCCGACAACCACGCTTACGGCGACAAGGCGTGCAAATACATCGGCGAACACGTGAAGTCGGGCAAGGTCGTGCAGATCATGGGCGATCTGGCATCGGTGAACGGGCGCGACCGGTCAGAGGCGTTCCGCGCGTGTCTGAAGGGCTATCCGGGGTTGTCGCTGCTGGAAATTCCGGCGAGCTGGAAGGGCGAAGTGGCGGCCACTGCGCTCGACAGCCTGCTGACCGCGAATCCTGACGTGAAGGCGATCTACATGCAGGCAGGCGGCGTCTACCTGTCGCCGACGCTGCAAACCTTGCGCCGCAAGCAGATGCTGTTTCCCGCCGGCGATGCGAAGCATGTCGTGATCGTGAGCAATGACGGCATTCCTCAGGAGTTCGACGCGATCCGCCGTGGCGAGATCGACGCAACCGTGTCGCAGCCCGCCGATTCGTACGCGAAATACGGCCTGTTCTATATCAAGGCCGCGCTGGCCGGGCAAACCTTCAAGCCGGGCCCGACCGATCACGGCAGCAACATCATCCAGCTCGCGCCCGGCCTGCTCGAAGACCAGCTGCCCGCGCCGCTCGTGACGAAGTCGAACGTGGACGACAAAGCGTTGTGGGGCAACACGGTCAAATGAGCGAGCCGACGCCATCCGTGCCGCCGGTTGCAGACGAGGGACTCCCTCCGGTCGTGGAAGCGTTTGAAGTCACCAAACGCTTCGGCTCGACGCCCGCGCTGAAAGACGTGAGCATCCGCGTGATGCCCGGCGAGTCGCATGCGCTCGTCGGGCGCAACGGCGCGGGCAAGTCGACGCTGGTGTCGATACTCACCGGCCTGCGCAAGCCCGATACCGGCGAGGTGCGTTTCGGCGGCGTATCCGCGCCGTCGATCGCGGACCGCGACGCGTGGCGCGAGCGCGTCGCTTGCGTGTATCAGCACTCGACGATCATCCGCGACTTGAGCGTCGCGGAGAATCTGTTCATCAACCGGCAGCCGGTGCGCGGCGGCATGATCGATTGGCAAGCGATGCGCCGCGACGCGCGCGCGTTGCTCGACCACTGGAAGATCGACGTGCGCGAGGACACGCGCGCCGGCGATCTCACGGTGGAGGCGCGGCAACTGGTGGAGATCGCGCGGGCGCTGTCGTATGGCGCGCGCTTCATCATCCTCGACGAGCCGACCGCGCAACTCGACGGCGACGAGATCAAGCGCCTGTTCCGGCGCATCAGCGAGCTGCAGCGCGAAGGCGTGACCTTCCTGTTCATCTCGCATCATCTTCGGGAGGTCTATGAGATTTGCCAGGCGGTGACGGTGCTGCGCGACGCGCGGCATATCGTCAGCGCGCCGGTGTCCGCGCTGCCGCGCGAGCAGCTGATCGAAGCGATGACCGGCGAACGCGGCGGCCTCGCCGTCGCCGACGCGGCCGCGCGCGACGCGTTGCCCGCCGATACAGCAATCGCGCTGCAAGTCGACAACCTGGCCGGCTCCGATTACGAAGGCGTGTCGTTCAGCATCAAGCGCGGCGAAGTTGTCGGCTTGACGGGTGCGACGAGCAGTGGCCGCACCAGCGTCGCCGAAGCGATCGCCGGGTTGCGCGCTGCCAAACGCGGCGCGGTGCGCGTCGACGGCGTTGCGTTGCCGCCCGGCGACGTGCCTGCGGCGCTGGCGCACGGCATAGGCTGCGTGCCGAAGGACCGGCATCACGAAGGCCTGGTACTCACGCAATCGGTCGCGGAAAACGCGTCGATGACGATCGCACGGCTGCTCGGCAAGTTCGGCATCGCGCCGCCCGCGAAGAAGCACGCATTCGGCCAGAAGATGATCGACGCACTCGGCATCGTCGCGCAAGGTCCGGAACATGTCGTCTCGGGACTCTCGGGCGGCAATCAGCAGAAGGTGGTGATGGCGCGCGCGCTCGCCACCGACCCCAACGTGCTCGTGCTGATCGACCCTACCGCGGGCGTCGACGTGAAATCGAAAGAAGCGTTGCTCTCCGTCGTGGATCGCGTGCGCGAAGAAGGCAAGGCCGTGCTGGTCGTGTCCGGCGAGCTCGACGATCTGCGCACCTGTGACCGCGTGCTGGTCATGTTCCGTGGCCGTGTCGCGGCCGAATTCCCCGCGGGTTGGCAGGACCACGACCTGATCGCATCCGTTGAAGGAGTCAGTCTCCATGAAGAATAGTGTGCCCAGTCCCGCATTCAGCGCGGCGCAAGGCCAGGCGCAGCCGCAGCCCGCCGCATCGGCGCCGCGCGGCAAGCGCGCCCGCTTCGAACTCGCCCGCCTGCGCGATCTGGCGTTGCTGCCCGCGCTCGCATTGCTGATCGTCATCGGCGCGTTCGTCAGCCCGAGCTTTCTGACGCGGGCCAATCTGATCAGCGTGCTCGGCGCATCGGCGGCGCTCGCGCTGGTCGTGCTCGCGGAATCGCTGATCGTGCTGACCGGCAAGTTCGATTTGTCGCTCGAATCCACGGTCGGCATCGCGCCCGCCGTGGGCGCGATGCTGGTGATGCCGGCGGCGTCCGCAGGCTTCGGCATGCAATGGCCGGCGGCGGTCGGGCTGGTCGCCATCGTGGCGGTGGGCGCGATGATCGGGTTTATCAACGGCTTTCTGGTGGTGCGTTTGCGGCTGAACGCGTTCATCGTCACGCTCGCCATGCTGATCGTGTTGCGCGGCATGTTAGTTGGCGCAACCAAGGGCGGCACGCTGTTCGACATGCCGCCGTCGTTCTTCACGCTCGCCACCACCATCGTGTTCGGCTTGCCCTTGTCGGTATGGCTCGCGGCGGCGGCGTTCGCGATCGCCGCGTTCGTGTTGCGCTATCACCGCCTGGGCCGCGCGCTGTATGCGATCGGCGGCAATCCGGAAGCGGCGCGCGCGGCCGGGATTCGCGTCGAGCGCATCACGTGGGGCGTGTTCGTGCTCGGCAGCATGCTGGCGTCGCTGGGCGGGCTGATCGTGACTGGCTATGTTGGCGCGATCAACGCGAATCAGGGCAACGGCATGATCTTCACTGTGTTCGCGGCCGCGGTGATCGGCGGCATCTCGCTCGACGGCGGCAAGGGCACGATGCTCGGCGCGCTCTCTGGCGTGCTGCTGCTCGGCGTCGTGCAGAATCTGCTGACGCTCGCCCAGGTGCCGTCGTTCTGGATTCAGGCGATCTACGGCGCGATCATTCTCGGCTCGCTGATGGTGGCGCGCCTCGCGAGCGGCGAAGGCCAGAACTAAAGTTCACACATCACGGAGACCTCACTTGACCAACCGTCCATTGCAAACCGACCTGCGCCTGATCCTGCTCAGTCCTGCCGACAACTGCCTGATCGCGGCGGCGCGGCTCGATGCGGGCACGCAGATCGAGATCGAAGGCGAGCGCGTGACGCTGACCAAAACCATCGACCTCGGTCACAAGGTGGCGCGCCACGAACTCGCAAAAGACGACAAGGTGCTGCGCTACGGCGCGGTGATCGGCCACGTGACCGAAGCGGTCGCGCGCGGCGCGCATCTGCATACGCACAACCTCGAAAGCGACTACCTGCCGACCTATACGCACGACGCGGGCCACGAATTCGTCCACCACTGACAGGCGCACAATCACGCGGCCTCGTGCCGCGCTGGAACGATCATGACTGACACATCCGTACCAATCGCTGCGCGGCCGCCGATGCTGCAAGGCTATTTGCGCAGCGACGGCCGCAAAGGCATCCGCAATGTGGTTGCGGTGGCTTATCTGGTCGAATGCGCGCATCACGTGGCGCGCGAGATCGTCACGCAGTTTCGCGAGCCGCTCGACGCGTTCGACGACCCGGCCGCCGAACGCGAGCCGCCGGTGCATCTGATCGGCTTTCCCGGCTGCTATCCGAACGGCTATGCGGAAAAGATGCTGGAGCGGCTCACCACTCATCCGAACGTGGGCGCGGTGCTGTTCGTGTCGCTCGGCTGCGAGAGCATGAACAAGCACTATCTGGTGGACGTGGTGCGGGCGAGCGGCCGTCCCGTCGAAGTGCTGACGATTCAGGAAAAGGGCGGCACGCGCAGCACGATTCAATACGGCGTCGACTGGATTCGCGGCGCGCGCGCACAACTCGCCGCGCAGCGAAGAGTGCCGATGGCGCTGAGCGAACTGGTGATCGGCACGATTTGCGGCGGCTCGGACGGCACCAGCGGCATCACCGCGAACCCGGCCGTGGGCCGCGCGTTCGATCATCTGATCGACGCGGGTGCGAGCTGCATCTTCGAGGAAACCGGCGAACTGGTGGGCTGCGAATTCCATATGAAGACACGCGCGGCGCGGCCGGAACTCGGCGATGAGATCGTCGCGTGCGTCGCGAAGGCGGCGCGCTATTACTCGATTCTCGGGCACGGCAGCTTTGCGGTCGGCAACGCGGACGGCGGCCTCACCACGCAGGAAGAGAAATCGCTGGGCGCGTATGCGAAGAGCGGCGCGTCGCCGATCGTCGGCATCATCAAACCCGGTGACATTCCGCCGACCGGCGGTCTCTATCTGCTCGACGTGGTGCCGGACGGCGAACCGCGCTTCGGCTTTCCGAACATTAGCGACAACGCGGAGATCGGCGAGCTGATCGCGTGCGGCGCGCACGTGATCCTGTTCACGACCGGACGCGGCTCGGTGGTCGGCTCGGCGATCTCGCCGGTCATCAAGGTGTGCGCGAATCCGGCGACGTACCGCAACCTTGCCGGCGACATGGATGTCGACGCAGGCCGTATTCTCGAAGGCCGCGGCACGCTCGACGAAGTGGGGCGCGAAGTGTTCGAGCAAACGGTGGCGGTGTCGCGCGGCGCGGCGTCCAAATCGGAAACGCTTGGCCATCAGGAATTCATTCTGACCTACAAGACGTTCGAGCCAGTCGGGCCCGCATGCCTGCCGTCGAGCGGCGCGCGGGCGCGGCGGGTCGTCGCGATCGAATCGCAGTGAGTCGCGTCGGGTGGGGGCGTGCGCGCTCGTGTCTGGCAGGCTGCGGACGCGGTGGGCAAACCCCGTCGGCGCATGGTAAAAACGCAGATGGGATCGGAGTAAGAGCTTTGCATGGGCCCGGAGTAAGCGCTAAAGCGCTAACTCCGATCGACCGCTTTGCATGGGATCGGAGTAAGAGCTTTGCATGGGACCGGAGTAAGCGCTGAAGCGCTAACTCCGGCCGACAGCTAAAGCGCTAACTCCGATCGACAAAGGAGACGCGTTCAATGACGCCAACGATCGTTTCGAAGATCGCGCAGCGGCGCAGTATCGGCCGCAGCGCATTGCAGGTGAGCGGATTGGGTCTCGGCACGGCGCCCTTGGGCGGCCTGTACCGCGATCTGTCCGATGAAGAGGCTTTTGCAACCGTCGCCGCCGCATGGGACGCCGGCGTGCGCTACTTCGACACCGCGCCGCACTACGGCAACACGAAGGCCGAACATCGTCTGGGCGACGCATTGCGCCGCTATCCGCGTGGCGACTATGTGCTGTCCACCAAGGTGGGACGCCGCTTCGTGCCGCGCACCACACCGTTCGACGACCGCGAAGGCTGGCAAAACCCGCTGCCCTTCGAAGCGATCTACGACTACACGCACGACGGCATCATGCGTTCGTTCGAAGACAGTCAGCAGCGCATGGGCATCGTCGACATCGACATTCTGCTGGTGCACGACATTGGCCGGGTCACGCACGGCGACCAGCATCCCCACTATTGGCGGCAACTGACCGAAGGCGGCGGCTTCCGCGCGCTCGACCGCTTGCGCTCGGCGGGCGCGATCAAGGCAGTCGGCCTAGGCGTCAACGAAGGCGCGGTCATTCTCGACGCGATGGCCGAGTTCGATATTGATTGCGCGTTGCTCGCGGGCCGTTATACGCTCCTCGAGCAGAGCACGCTCGACGACCTGTTGCCGGCCTGCGAAGCGCGCGGCGTCAGCATTCTGTTAGGCGGCGCGTTCAACTCAGGCATTCTCGCGCGCGGCGTCGAGGGCGATCTGAAATTCAACTACGGCGCCGCGCCGCCCGAAGTGATCGAGCGTGTTGCGCGTCTTGAAGCAGTGTGCCGCGCGCATGGCGTGCCGCTGGCCGCCGCAGCATTGCAGTTTCCGTATGCGCATCCGGCGGTCGCCACCGTGCTGACCGGCGCGCGCAGTGCCGACGAAATGCGCGAGAACGTCGCGTCGTTCGGGCAGCCGATCCCCGCGGACCTGTGGTCCGCGTTGCGCGACGAAGGCCTGCTCGACGCACGCGCGCCCGCGCCAGAGGATTGATTCGACGATGTTGATCGATGCCCACCAGCACTACTGGGACCCCGCGCGGGGCGACTATGACTGGCTCACACCGGAACTGAAGATCCTCTATCGGCCGTTCGGCCCGGCGGATCTCAAGCCGTTGCGCGAAAGAGCGGGCATCGAGCGGACGGTGGTCGTGCAGGCGGCGCCGACCCTCGACGAAACACGCTACCTGCTGGACCTCGCGCGCAATGAGCCGTCGATTGCGGGCGTGGTCGGCTGGGTGCCCTTGCTGTTGCCCACGGCGCCGGAAGTGATCGAGGCGCTCGCGCGCGAGCCGAAGTTCAAGGGCGTGCGGCCGATGCTCCAGGATCTGCCGGACGATACATGGATCGCGAACCCCGATCTCGCACCGGCTATCGAAGCGCTGATCGCGCACGACCTGGCGTTCGACGCGTTGATTTACGCGCGGCACGTCGAGCATTTCGAAACCTTCGCCACGCGTTTTCCCGCACTGCGCATCGTCGTCGACCACGGCGCGAAGCCGCCGATCCGTAACGGCCGCGCGGGCTTCCAGACCTGGCTCGATGCGATCACGCGCCTCGCCGCTCTGCCGCAAGTGCATTGCAAGCTGTCGGGCCTCGTCACCGAAGCATCGCCTGGCTGGACTGAGGACACATTGCGGCCCTATGTCGAACATTTGCTGACGTCGTTCGGTCCGGCGCGCCTGATGTGGGGCAGCGACTGGCCCGTGCTCGACCTGAACGGCGACTATCTGCTCTGGCATTCGGTGGCGACCACCTTGCTCGCGTCGTTGAGCGACGCCGAGCGCGAAGCGGTTTTCGGCGACAACGCCGCCGCGTTTTACCGCCTTTGATTTCTGGAAGAGTCAGCAGGACACAAGCAGCCTATAAGCAGCCCATTCAAATGGAGTCGTAGATGACACAAAGACTGGCCGGCAAAACGGCCCTGATCACCGCGGCAGGACAAGGCATCGGTCTCGCCACCGCGGAACTCTTTGCACGCGAAGGCGCGCGCGTGATCGCCACGGACATTCGCATCGACGGACTGGCCGGCAAGCCGGTCGACGCGCGCAAGCTCGACGTGTGCGACAACGCGGCGATCCAGGCGCTGGCCGCGGAGATCGGCGCGATCGATGTGCTGTTCAACTGCGCGGGCTTCGTGCATGCCGGCTCGATTCTCGAATGTAGCGAGGAGGATTGGGATTTCGCGTTCGACCTGAATGCGAAGGCGATGTACCGTATGATCCGCGCGTTCCTGCCGGCGATGCTGGAGAAGGGGGGCGGCTCGATCATCAACATGTCGTCGGCGGCGTCGAGCGTGAAGGGCGTGCCGAACCGCTTTGCGTATGGCGCTTCGAAGGCCGCGGTGATCGGGCTGACCAAGGCCGTTGCCGCCGACTTCGTCACGCGTGGTGTACGCTGTAACGCGATCTGCCCGGGTACGGTCTCGTCGCCGTCGCTCGAACAGCGGATCGCCGCGCAGGCCCAGGCGCAAGGCGCGACGCTGGATGCCGTGCAAGCAGCCTTCGTCGCGCGTCAGCCGATGGGCCGCGTCGGCAAGCCCGAGGAGATCGCGGCGTTGGCGCTGTATCTCGCGTCCGACGAATCGTCGTTCACCACGGGCCAGGCGCATGTGATCGACGGCGGCTGGTCGAACTGACGCGCACCGATTTACGAACCGAACACCACTGAACGTAAGGGAAGTACAACGATGAAACTGCTTCGTTATGGGCCGAAAGGCCAGGAAAAGCCGGGCATGCTCGACGCGCAAGGCAAGATTCGCGATCTGTCGAAGGTGGTCGGCGATATCGACGGCGCCGCGCTGAGCGACGAAGGTCTCGCCAAACTGCGCGCGCTCGACCCGGCGTCGCTGCCGCTGGTCGAAGGCAATCCGCGCATGGGCCCGTGCGTCGGCAAGATCGGCAAGTTCATCTGCATCGGGCTGAATTACGCGGACCACGCGGCGGAATCGAATCTGCCGGTGCCGGCCGAGCCGGTCATCTTCAACAAGTGGACGAGCGCCATTTGCGGTCCGAACGACGACGTCGAAATTCCGCGCGGCTCGAAGAAGACCGATTGGGAAGTCGAACTGGGCGTGGTGATCGGCAAGCCGGCGAAATATATCGACGAAGCCAACGCGCTCGACTACGTCGCCGGTTACTGCGTGATCAACGACGTGTCGGAACGCGAATGGCAGATCGAACGCGGTGGCACGTGGGACAAGGGCAAGGGCTTCGACACGTTCGGCCCGATCGGCCCGTGGGTCGTCACGCGCGATGAAGTCGCCGATCCGCAGAATCTGAGCCTGTGGCTCGAAGTGGACGGCCATCGCTACCAGAACGGCAACACGAAGACGATGGTGTTCGGCGTCGCGAAACTGGTTTCGTATGTGTCGCAGTGCATGAGCCTGCAACCGGGCGACGTGATCTCGACCGGCACGCCGCCGGGTGTCGGCATGGGCGTGAAGCCGAATCCGGTGTTCCTGAAGCCGGGTCAGACGATCCGCCTCGGTATCGAAGGTCTCGGCGAGCAGACGCAGAAGACGTACGCGGCGGAGTAACGCAGCGGAGTCGATCTCGCGCTTCGTTAAACTGCATTGCCGATGTGAAAGGCCGTTCCCGCGCGATGCGGGAACGGCCTTGTTGTTTCCGGCGCCGCGATCTTTCAGGCGCGCTGTTGCGCGAGCAGCCGTGTGAGCAGATCGACGAGTCGATCGATGTGCTCGTCTTGCGTGCGCCACGAGGACACGCTGATGCGAAACGCGGGACGTCCTTGCCAGACCGTGCCGCCGAACCACGTTTCGCCGGATGCCTGGGCCGCTTCACGAATCGCGACGGTCTGCGCATCGGTCTTCGCGCGCACCAGCACCTGATTCAGCACGACGCGATTCAGCACTTCGAAACCCGCAACACGCAAGCCATCGGCGATTCGCGACGCCTGGGCGCAATGCCGGTCGACCATCTGTTGCACACCGCTGCGCCCAAGCGAGCGCAACGCGGCCCAGATCGGAACGCCGCGCGGACGACGCGAAAACTCCAGGGTCAGATTCTTCTGCGCGTCGTGGGCGCCGCTCATGTAGACCGCGTCGCTGTTCATCGTCGCCGACATCGCCTGCGCGTCGCGGCAGATCGCCATGGCGCCGTCGTAGGGCGTGTTGAGCCATTTATGGCCGTCGGTGGTCCAGCTGTCGGCGCCGTCGATGCCCTCCGTCAGCGCCCGCTTCGACGACGCCCGCGCCCACAGGCCGAACGCACCATCCACGTGGACCCATGCGCCTGCCGCTTTGGCGCGCGGTATCAAGGCGGCAAAGGGGTCGAACTCGCCGGTGTTCACTTCGCCCGCTTGCACGCAGAAGATTGTCATGTCGTCGAGCGGCGGCAACTGGGCGGGATCGATGCGGCCATGCTCGTCGACGGGCGCGGCGATCACGCGCTTCATGCCGAAGCCGAGCACACGCAACGCCTTCTTCACCGTGATGTGGGCCATCTCGGAGATCACGACGCGCAGCGGCGGCGCACCATCGAGACCGTCGTTGTCGAAATCCCAACCTTTGCGTTCCAGCAGCGCGCGCCGGGCCGCGGCAATGCAGACGAGCGTGCAAGCCGTCGCGCTGGTGCCGAAGCCTACCGCCGCTTCACGCGGCAGATCGAGCGCGTCGAGCACCCAGCGCGCTGCGATCTTCTCGATGGTCGCGGCGACCGGCGAGTGGTCGAAGGTGGATGCGCACTGGTCCCACGCGCCCATCAGGCGCTCGGCCGCCGCAGCCGCCGGCAGCACCGCGCCGATCACGAAGCCGTAATAGCGCGGATCGTTCGACGCCACGGTTGCTGGCGAACCGCTTTCGTCGAGCAGGCGCAGCACGTCGGCGGGGGCGTGGCCGTGCAGCGGCAACGCTTCGTCGAAGGCCGCGAGTTGCGCGAGCGCGGCCGCGTCCGGAAACACCCGGCGCGTGCCGATGCCGGCGAGGTAAGCGTGCGCACGCCGGTCCGCGTCGGCGGCGAGAGCGAGTTCGTCCATGGGGTTCCTTGGAGTGTCGAGCGATGGATGGCGCGGTGGACTGGAGATCGTGCGCTCAGAGATTGGCCAGGTCGTGGCCAAGCCTGTTCGATTCTGCGTCGATGCCTTTTTCCTCATGAAGCAAGGAAAGCAGCCGGTGCGCGGCACGAGTCCCGCGTCGGCCAGCATGCGCAGGCGGCGTGTGGTGGGCGGCGGCGCACACAATTCCCAGCTTTTCGATCACGAAAGCGCAGTCCACGCCGACCGTTTCGATATAGGCGTGATCTACCTGAAGCGATGTCGTCAACTCGCCGGTTCGTGCTCGCCGTTTTCGCTGATCCGGTTGACCGTGCCTTGCGCGACCGCGACCAGTCTTTCGCGGTTGCCTTCCATCACATACACGTTGCATTGGCAGGTCGCCTGGTGCCGCCCCGCGTAGACCACCTTCGCGCGGGCGATCAGCGTGCCGTTCATCACCGGGCGCAGATAGTTGATCTTGTATTCGCCGGTCACGACTTTCGGCCCGAGCGACATCGCCCCCGCGAACGTCAGCGCATTGTCGGCCAGGTAGCTGAGCACGCCGCCATGCACGAAGCCATGCTGCTGCCGCAGTTCGTCGCGGATCGGCAGGCTCAAGGTGAGCTCGCTGGTGCCCGTATGCATCAACTCTGCGCCTAACAGCATGCTGAACGGCTGGGCATGCAGTGCGCCGCGCGCCCGGTCGAGAAGGTCGGTCATCGTGATTCCTTCGGGCAAGGCCCGCGGTGGCATCCGCACGGTGTGCGTTGAAGTCCCTACCCACTCTAGGAAGCATGCATGCGCCGCGTCAAGGTGATTCGGAAAAATGTGTGCCGCGTTGTTACGCGAATCGATCTCAGTCATGACGTTGACCGATGAAACGCGCGGGTAAGCCGATTTTTGATGAAATTGATCTCAAGCTACGCGCGTCCCTGCCGTTAACCCTTATGCAATTCCCGTCATTCTTTGCTTTAGGTGTTCACGATGTTCAGCAAGATCAAGGTCGCGTCCGGCCTGTTGTGTGTTCTGGCCGCTTTCTGCGTATTCCAGCTTGTCACGGTGGGTCTCGGCTTCTGGTCGTTGACCCGCACCCATGACGACGTGGGCGATCTGTCGAACATTGCGTTGCAGCAGGTGGACGCGGTCAACGAGACCACCCTGCGGTTGATGGACGCGCGCATCAACCTGTCGCGCGCCGGCACGCGCATGGTGCGGGGCGGCGCGGAGCCGACGGACATCGTGCAGCACGCGCGCGAGCAACTGACGGCCGCCGACCAGTCGTTCGGCGCGTTCATGAGCGCGCAGAAGACCAGTGACGAAAACAGCGCGCGCGCCACGGCGCTTGCCGAGCGCTATAAAAAGCTGCACGACGCGCTCGCCGAACTCGTGCAGTTTCTCGACTCGAACAACATCCAGGCCTTCCTCGATCAGCCGACCCAGTCGCTCCAGGACGCCTACCTCGCCGAGTCGCACAACTTCGTGCGATTCGGCGAGGCCGCGAGCCGCGCGTCGCTCGATTCGATCGACGCCTGCATGGCGACGTTTCGTGTCGTCAGCGTCGTGATCCTGCTGATGCTTGTGGCCGGCACGCTCGCGGTCCACGCGGCGTTGCGCCGGGGCGTGGTGGCGCCGCTGGAGGAAGCGGGCCGCCACTTCGACCGGATCGCGCAAGGACGCCTCGACCAGCCGATCGCCGCGCGCGGCACCAACGAGATCGGCCGGTTGTTCTCGGGCCTCGCGAAAATGCAGGGGAGCGTCGCGCGCACTGTGCAGAGCGTGCGCGAATCCGCCGACTCGATCCACCTCGGCGCAGATGAAATCGCCACCGGCAACGCCGATCTGTCGGCGCGTACCGAAAACCAGGCGGCGTCGCTCGAAGAAACCGCGTCGAGCATGGAGGAGCTGACGGCGACCGTGCGCCAGAACGCCGATCACGCCCGCCAGGCCAACGCGCTTGCCGAGACCGCGCTCGAAGCGACGTCGCGCGGTAGCGACGTGGTCAACGAGGTGGTCGACAAGATGCGCGGTATTGCGCAAAGCTCGGACAAGATTGCCGAGATCATTTCGGTGATCGACGGCATTGCGTTCCAGACCAACATCCTCGCGCTGAACGCGGCCGTCGAGGCGGCGCGCGCGGGCGAGCAGGGTCGTGGTTTCGCGGTGGTGGCGGGCGAAGTGCGCGGGCTCGCGCAGCGCAGCGCGCAGTCGGCGAAGGAGATCAAGACCCTGATCAGCGAATCGGTCGCGGAGATTCAGGGCGGCTCGACGCTGGTCGAGCATGCCGGCGAAGCGATGAACAACGTGTCCACCTCCATTTCGCGCGTCACGCAGATGATGGCGGAAATCAGCGCGTCGTCGCTCGAGCAGAGCACGGGCATCGAGCAGGTCAACCAGGCGGTGGTGCAGATGGACGAGATGACGCAGCAGAATGCGGCGCTCGTCGAACAGGCTGCGGCGGCGGCGGCCTCGCTGCATCAGCAGACGCAGCAATTGAAACAGGCAGTTTCCGTGTTCGAAATTTCTGAAACTGTGTTGCGCACGCAACAACTCGATGAAATGCGCACGCCGGTTATGGAATTCTGCTCATCTTAAATGCGCGCGATTTAAGCCGGGCAGGCGCTTAAAAACAAGGCATTTGTCCAAAGAAAATGGCCCGCGAAAGCGGGCCATTTTGCATCAGACGCAAGCGCCTAAGGGTGCCTCAAAGTACCTTGGGTACTTAGGCCGGCTGGATGTTTGCAGCCTGCTTGCCCTTCGGGCCTTGCTTAACTTCGAACGACACTTTCTGGTTTTCCTGCAGGGACTTGAAGCCGCTGCCTTGAACTTCCGAAAAGTGTGCGAACAGGTCTTCGCCGCCGTCGTCCGGCGTGATGAAGCCAAAGCCCTTTGCATCGTTAAACCACTTCACAGTACCTGTTGCCATGTTTGATCCAGTAAATGTTGTGTGTTGCATTCGCGACCGCTATTTCTCAACACGAGATCGAGCGCGAAGGGAGAGTTGTATCACGTCTTTATGGCGGACGCCAACCAAGCCGTATGGGGGTATTCCCCCGTTCCGGCCTTTTTGGGTCCTCCGCGAGCGTTTGGAAGCATTTGAAAGAGCGGTCCGCCTGGTAGGGTAAACTGCTTGTATTACTTTTCCAGGAAAAACATTGACACATTATCTGCAAGAAGAACTCACGTCGTTCTGGAGTCGTTTGACCCCCTATTTCGCGATATTGGAGTCTAAATCCCCTCAAGAAGGCGCCCCGGACCCGGTCGGCCGAATTACCGTCGATACCGAAGACCGCCAGGCTTTTGCCCTTCACACCACCGATCGGAAGCCGCACGGCGATACATCGGACATTCCCACCGGACAAAGCGCAACTTATATGCGTTTTAAATCTTCCGACGCCGGTTGGGGACTCTGGCAGCGCGAAGCGTATTGATCGACCGGGTGGTCGGCTTTTGATGCCGGCTCTTGATTGCGAGACCGTCGGCAGCGTTCGGCGGGACTTGCGACTGGTCGCGTTGTCTACCATTTCCTCGACATTCGGCCCTCAGCCTTTCCTCGCGCTGCGGCGGCTTCGCTCGTAAAAATCAATCGGCTTGGTGCGAACCCAGCGCACGAAGGTGCGGACCGCCTCGTCGGTCAGCAGCGCTTCGACCGTCGAATAGCGCTGTGCCAATTCGTTTTCCGAAAACAGCGCGTGGAGCTGGCGGTGGCAGATGCGGTGCAACGCGGCGACGTCCGTACCACCTTTGGTTTTCGGCATCCAGTGGTGCAAGTCGCGCTGGCTCGCCGGAATCGGCCGGCCGCATAGCGGGCAGATTTCTTCCGCGGGCGGTGGTCGATACCACGGTTCGGCGAGTTTCTTGGCCATGGCCGGGACAGGCGATCGTACAGTCAGACGCGCTGCGTGGCGGCGCGAAGCCGCTCAGGCCGGCAACGCGGCGTAAGCGGTGGCGAGGTGATAGGGCGTGGTGGACGGCATGTCGGCGCGCGCCACGTCGCCGGCTGGCGCCTTGCACTCGAACCAGCCTTGCGGATGCAGAAAGCGTTGCTGGAACAGTACGATTTGACGGGGCAGCGCCGCGCGCACGGCCGGGTCGTCCTGACAGGCCAACGCGCGCAGATATTCCGTTTGCGCCCAGATTCGCTGCGTCGCGTCCTTGATCGCGCCGGTTTCGTCGAGCGATGCGCAAACGCCACCGCTTGCCCGGTCCACGCCGTGCTGCTGCGCAAACGCGAACGCGCGCGCCATTGCTTCTTTCAGGCCCGTGCCGTCGAACAGATCGCCCGCCTGCCTGACCAGCCAGAACCACTCGAACTGATGCCCCGGCTCCAGACGGTTGTCGCTCGCGCCAATCGGCAATTCGGCGATGCAGCCGGTCGGCGCATGCACGAAGTGATGTGCGACACCGCCGGCCAGCCGGCGCAATGCCGCCCCGAACACGTTGTCGCGGGTCGCTTCGCAGGCGGCCAGCCAGGCCTCGGTCAGATGCATCAGCGGATTCTGGACCGGTGTGCCGGTGACACGGCCGAAGTCCGCCGTAAGCGCGGCGTTGAACAGATCGCCGTCGGCCGCGAAGTTCGACTGGATCAGCGCCGACGTGTTGTGCACGAGCTTCAGCGCATCGCGGTCGCCGGAACGCTGCCCGTATTCCGCGCACGCGAACATGACGAACGCATGCGTGTACAGGTCTTTGGTGGTGTCGAGCGGCGCGCCTTGCGCGTCCACGCTGTAGAACCAACCGCCGTGGAGTGTGTCCTGAAAGGTATGCCTGAGCGAATCGAACAATACTTTTGCATGCTCCGTGTCGCCGGCTTGCGCGAACACGAACAGCTGCCGCGCGCAGGCCATCGTCCGGTAGCGCTCGGCGGGCAGCGGGGCGTGGTCCTCTGCGCTGACCGCTTCGTAGGGCAGCTTCAGCGCGGTGTTGAAGCCCGGCCCGCGCCAGATGGGCAGCACTACGCCCGTGAAGTGATCGCGCAGTGCGGTGGCGAGAGCGATCGTCGAAGCGGCGGCAGGGTTCATGCTCGGCATAGTCAGGTTGGTCAAAAGCGGGAGTCGCAAAGCGTCCAGCGACCCGGTTCGCAGCCTGCGCCGTAACGCGGCTCCACGGCACGGAGCGGCGCAGCCGCGGTCAAACGCGCTGGACAGCAGCGGATGCTAACCGGTTTGCACGCGGACGGCGTCGCCGTTCGCACGGGCATGCGCGCCGCAACTGTCGACGCAATCGGCGCGGCGGCGTGCGGCTTAGCATAAAGCAAACGACCCCTGCTGACACGCCTGCGCACATGTGGAACGCGCTTCAAATAATTACCGACAAGGAGGAAAAAACAATGCTGGGGAATGTCGAACTCATCTCCCGTCTGGTGCTGGCCGCGGCGCTCGGCAGTGTCATCGGCTTTGAGCGCGAACGGCTCTCGTGGGCGGCGGGGCTGCGCACGCACATGCTGGTCTGCGTCGGCTCGGCGCTCATCATGATCGTGTCGGCTTATGGTTTCGCCGAAGTGCTGACCGGCGATCACGTCGTGCTCGATCCGTCGCGGATGGCCGCTCAGGTGGTGTCCGGCATCGGCTTTCTCGGCGCGGGCTCGATCCTGCTGCGCGGCGAGATCGTGCGTGGGCTGACCACGGCGGCAAGCCTGTGGTCGGTCGCCGCGATCGGCCTCGCGGTCGGCGGCGGACTGTACGCGGCGTCGATCGCGGCGACCATCATCATTCTGATCATCCTCGCCGGCATCAAGCCGCTAGAACGGCGCTTCATCACGGTCAAGCAACGGCGCCAACTGACGATGACCGTCGAGCGCGGCAGCGTGACGTTTCACTCGCTGCACGACGAACTCGGCGCCGCGAGTCCGCGCGTCAAGCAATTCGTGATGCAGCAAAGCGACGACTCGCCCGAGTGCGACGAAGTCCTGCTGACCTTGCATCGCGTGTCGAACACGGAATACGAGGCGATCTGCGCGCGCTTGCGTCAACTGCACGGCGTCAAGCAGTTCCGGCAGGACGAGGTGACGTCTTAAAAAGGGAAAATCCGCGGCGAATGCCTTCGGCGTGTGCGGGCGACCATGCGACAATGCGGTCTCGAAAAATTCCAACGGCATTGACGAGCGGAGCTCGGCGCCCGCTTTGCGGCGACGACCGCTTTTTTCTCTATGGCAGATTCCGTAGCATCCACACCGTCCCGGCCTCGCCGAGCCGCTTCGAAGAAGCGGCGCCAGGCCGCCGTTTCCACTGACACCGAAAACAAGCTGGCGCGCGCGGCGCGCTCGGCGCAACGCCTCGCGCAACTGAGCGGTGCCTCCCGCGACGACACCACGCTCGACCTGTTCCCCGACGATCCCACCCGCGCCACGTTGGAAGCGATGAACATCGACATCCGGCAAGGCACGCTGGACGGCTTCGAATTGCCCGATGTGGTGCTGGCGGCGGTTGGCGCGATCGATGCCGGCGACGGCATGCCGCTCGACGCGAAGGGCGCGCGCCGCGCGCCGCGTGCCGTTAGGGCTGACGAACGGGCTCCGGTGAATCCGGAATTGAGCGGGCTTGAGATCGAGGTGTCGGCGCCTGTGGCTTCCGCTGCTGGCGGAGTGGGTTCGGTGGAGGTGACGCCGGGAATCGAGGTGGCTGCCGAGGTGGACTCCCAACTAGCCGCCGAAACGAAGGAAAAACGGGCTGCCGCGGCCCGCGAGTCGGCCGCGCCCCTCACGCCTGCGATGGCGGCCGCAACCGTTGCGCGGAGTGTGACCGCGCTGCGTCAGGCGGCTGAACCGGGCGCGGTCGCGGATTCGGCGGGTCCAGCTGCAGCGGGGGAAAGCAAGCCGCCGCAACGCTTTGCCGCGACGTTCGCGAAGGGGGCGACGGCTTCACGGGAAGCAGCTGCTACTGAAGGCGAAGCGACGAACAAGCTTGCTGGTGGTGCTTCGGCACAAGCGGGGGCTGGGTTTGCCGGGTCGGTCGAGCGGGCCGAGCTGAAGGCGGGTGCGCAGGCGTCGGCCAATTCGTCGGCACCCACAGCCGCCACCAATGCCAACGCCAACGCCGCGTTCGCCGCGCCGTGGCGAGAAGCCCAGCGCGCGGAAGCGGCTGCGGCCGCGTTGCGCGCCGCGCCGGAACTCGATCGTGCACGGGCAACCGCCTTCGCCGATACCGTCGACGCGCTATATGGCGTGATCGCCGATCAGCGCCGCGCGGCGACGGATCATTCGCGCCGCATGAAATGGATGCTGTCGATCGTCGTGGGCGCGCTGCTGGTCACGGTGGCAATCGGCATTACGCAGACGCTGCTGCTGATGCGTCTGACGCGGGAAACCACGGCCCAGCAACACCGCATCGAGCAGATGATGCAGAACCAGCAGGCCGCCATGGCCAGCCTGGTCGATACCCGTCTCGCGATGGCCAACGCGGTAGCGGCCAATGCCGCTTCCGCGACAGCGACGGTGGCGCCCGCCGCGCCGCAACCGGCGGCCGCGGCGCCGGCGCATGGCAAGCGCAACTCACGCGCGCAGCATGGGCGTAGGGCGAAAGCCGTTACCTCGAACTGATCACCGATCACCAGTGACCACCGCGCCGGCGTAGCCGGCTGCGGCGGCCTGCTTTTCCGGGCCGTTCAACCCACCCAATCCTCCCACCCCTTCCACCAGATAGACGCCGTAAGGCATTCGCCTACTGCCACCCCCTCGCAACTCCACTCCCCTGTTTACACTCTGCCTGCTGTTGCGAAGCCGAACCGAACGGTCAGCGCACCATCTGCCTGGAGCCACAATGCCAACTAGCGAGCACAAATATTCAATCGAGGAACTGTTGAGCGCGCTCCTGCGCGATCAAGGCATCCACGATGGACACTGGGCGTTGAATGTGGAGTTTTCGGCCACGGGAGCGTCCGTCAAACCGCAGGACAATGCCGCGCGGACGCTACCGGGCCTGATCGTCTCGGTGAATAGCGCGACGCTGGTGCGCGCGGACAGTGCAACAGCCGGCGCCGTCGATGCCGCCGTCGTCAATCCGCGCAAACCTGCGACTAGCGCCCGGCCGACGCGCAGCCGCAAGCCTGTGTCGACCACGCTGCAGTAGCCGAACGCATTCGACCTTGAGTTCGGAAAAGAGGGACGTTGTCATGGTGCAACGCATCATGACGAGAATTAGCTGCGACATCACACCGCACCCGAAAAATTGCTGCATTGCACTAGCTTTTGCCTAGGGAAAACCCTATACTTCTTCTTAAGGGAAAACCCTAGCAAATGCAGTAACCAACCGGGAGTCGCCATGAGCTTCATTTTTGCACTGTTCCAAAAGGTCAGCGACCTCTTCGCGTCGCCTCATCTGCCGCTGGATTCGGACTACTCGTACGCAGCGCGTAGCCGCGAAGCGGAGCGCGTGCGCCGAGCACAATCCACGTTGTTCGGCATCAAGCTGACCGACTAAACGCCAAGCAGGACCGTCCTGAGCGCGGAACACCGCGCACGGGTGCGCAGTTCGGGTGCGCACATCACGATTGAAAGCCGCACTACGCGAAACGCGTACTGCGGCTTTTTGTTTCTGGGAAGCAGCCGGTTTGCTTATCCGCTTGACGCGAAGTCAGCCCTTGCCAAATATTTCTCCGCCGAAATGAATGTAACGGCGCCTGACGTCGCGCCGACGTTTCCTGCGACCGATCTGCAGCGCATGGCTTGATAAACGGGCGTCGAGCGCGAAAACGCGGCCTCGTCATCCGGCCCTATCTCTGAAATGCCCGCTTACAAGTGCTCACGTCTTCATGCGGTTTGCGCCGCTAAAGTTGGTCCCAAGCGTACGGCGTCTGGGTCGAGCCTGAAATCGCAGCCTGAAGGTGAAGGCGAGGTAAAGGCCGAGCGAACACGGACGCTGGCTTTGAACAACTTTGATGGGAGGTCACTATGAAAACTTTTAACAAGACATCGCGTTCTATTATCGCAACCTTGATCGCAGGCGGCGCGTTGCTCGCCGGCGGCAGCGCCTTCGCCCAGGAACGTGTGATCGTCGAGAATGGTCATCGACCGGTCGAGTACGGTCAGCCGCACGTGATGCCGGTGGGCTTGTCCGTCAATATCGGCTGGCACGGCGATCGTTACTACGACGGCCACCGCTACTGGGATCACGACGAGTGGATGCACAATCACCCGCACGACCGCGATCCGCACCGTCACGACGACCACCGCGAGCCGCCGCACCACTATTGATGCGCGCATGACGGCGCCGCACGCCGCGGCGTGAAGTTATCCACAAAGCCTGTCCTTCCTTGCGGAAGACCGGCTTTGTCACGTTCGGCCTTGCGAAACGGCGCGCTACGCTATGCTTCGAGGCTTTCATCGACGGCAGCAGGAGAGCGGCGTGGACAACGCAACCGTAACGATAGGCGTAGTAGGCACGGGACTGATGGGCGTCGGCATCGCGACGCAAAGCGCGCTGCACGGATACAGGACGATCGTCCACGACGTCGATCCGGCCCGGCTCGCGAGCGTCGCGCCGAAAGCGCAAGCCGTGCTCGACGAATTGATCGACGCCGGACGTATCGACGAGACAGCCAAACGGGCGGCGCTCGCGCGCATTGAAACCCATGCGCAACTGGATGTGGTCGCGTCGGCGCAGTTCGTGATCGAGGCGATTCCCGAGGTGCTCGAACTGAAGCATCGCCTGTATGCGGCGCTGGCCGGGCTGCTGGCCGACGACGCGATTCTCGCGAGCAACACCAGCGGTTTCCCGCCCGATCAGTTGGCCGTGCCGCTGCGCGCGAAAGAGCGTTTTCTGATCGCGCATTTCTGGAACCCGCCGCACATGATTCCGCTCGTCGAAGTCGTGCCGGGCACGGCTACCGCGCCGGAAGTGACGCAGCGAACCGCCGCGTTGATGAGCGCGATAGGCATGGAGCCGGTGGTGCTGGCGAAGGCGATTCCGGGCTTCGTCGGCAACCGGTTGCAGTTCGCGGTGTTGCGCGAGGCGTTGAACATCGTCCGTTCCGGCGCGGCGACGCCGGACGTAGTCGATCGGGTGATGAAGGCGTCGCTGGGGCGCCGGTGGGGGATCGTCGGTCCGCTCGAAGGCGCGGACATGGGCGGCCTCGACACCTTCCTCGACATCTCCACGCATTTGATGCCTGAACTCGCAAAAGATGAAGACGTGCTGGACTTATTGCGTCAGCAGGTCGACGCAGGGCGCGTCGGCGTGCGCTGCGGCGCCGGTTTCTACGACTGGGACGAAACGCATCTGGCGCAGGTCAGGGAAGGGCGCAGACGAGTGATCAGCCGCGGTTGATTCAGGCAGTGAACATGTATGAGCGTGAGTCGGCGCGGCGAATGCGCTTGATTCACGCGGTGTTTCGCAGAAGCAGAAGGCAACGCTTGCTGCGCGTCGGCGCGAGACGCGCTCGGCAACGCCGGCCACGCTGCGGTATAACTAGCTCTTCGCATCACGTCGTCAACCCCAACATCATCCCATGGCCCACTACTTCTACGACCCCCTTGCCGGTCACGGCCTGCCGCATGACCCTTTCAAAGCCATCGTCGCGCCGCGTCTGATCGGCTGGATTTCCTCGCGCGATACGCAAGGCACGTTGAACCTCGCGCCGTACAGTTTCTTCGGCGCGTTCGCCACCTTTCCGCCGATCATCGGTTTCTGCAGCGAGGGCCATAAAGACAGCGTCACCAATATCGAAGCCACCGGCGAATTCGTCTGGAATCTCGCGACCCGTCCGCTCGCCGAGCAGATGAACCGTTCGTCGGCGCCGGTCGCGTCGCACGTCGACGAATTCGAACTCGCGGGTCTCACGCCTGCGCCGGGCCGCAATGTCGCCGTGCCGCACGTCGCGGAATCGCCCGCCGCGCTCGAATGCAAGCTGTTGCAGGTCGTGCGCCTGCATACGCTCGACGGCGAGCCGATGGACAACTATCTCTCGCTCGGCCAGGTAGTCGGCGTTCACATCAACGAGGCCTATCTGAAGGACGGCCTGTTCGACACGTACGCCGCGCAGCCGATCATGCGCGCGGGCTATCGCGCCGACTACGCGCAAATCGGCGAGATGTTCCAGATGTTCCGCCCGACCGCCTGAACACCATCGGTGCTCGAGCGACGCCGTGCCGCGCAATGCGGCGCGGCACATGCCGCAACGCGCCCACGAGGAGTGGGGCCAGCGCTTCAATACTGGCCTGCTTGATGCTTGCAACCGACGCTCTAGCGCGTCGTTTCAACTGCCGGCTCACCCTCCTGGAGCGCGATCATGTCCACCGAATTCGCCACGCAATTCAGCCATGTCCGTCCGCAAGACACGTCCTACGTGGATCAGGGCTTACGCGACTTTTTTCTCTACCGCGATCTGGGGATCGCGCAGGCGACTGGCGGCAAGGTGCTTGCGCAACTCGTGAAGGCGAATCACGCACCAGAGCAAGGCACCGGTTGGCACCGTCATGAGGCCGACTTCCACATCGTAATCATGCTGAAGGGCTGGGCGCGCTTCATGTACGGCGACAAGGAGACGCTCGTCGCCGCCGGCGATTGCGTGCATCAGGCGCCGGGTATCGTCCACTATCTGTTCGATTACTCGGAGGACATGGAGTACGTCGAGATCGTTTCTCCGGCCGATTTCAAATCGATCGAAGTCGAAGGCCCGTGCGAAGTGCCGGCCGTGAAGCCGTGGAAGAGCATTGCGGTTTGATGGGAGTGCGAAACGCAGGGGCGGGCGGCGTGCACAGTCCGCCCGTCGCGCGCCAAACAAGCTCGGTGAAGTGAACCAGCCTACTGAGCTGCCGGTGGCCGTCTACGAGGCGCTCGCGCCGCAGACGGTTTCGCAGCAGCGGTGGAACTGTCGTTGGCGCCAGTGCTAGCGCCATTCGCCCCAGCCTCCGCCGCGGCCTGCGCATCGACGCCGACTTCCACTTCGACCACCGCCGCGGCAACCGGCGCCGCCGCCGTGACCTCCGCAGCGGTCGCGGCAGACACCGGCACCGGCTGGATCGTGCGCGCCCGCGAACTCACCAGTACCACGCGCGGCTCGTTGTCATAGATCACGGCGCGCACGCGCGGATAAATCTGCCGCTCCCAGCGGTGTCCGTTGAACACACCATAGTGGCCCACACCGGTCTGCACATGATGCGTCTTCAGATACGGCCGCAGTTTCGCGCACATGTCCTGCGCGGCGAGCGTCTGCCCGACGGCGCAGATGTCGTCTTTCTCTCCTTCCACGGTGAGCAACGCGGTCCGGCGAATCTTCGATGGATCCACCAGACGCCCTTCCACTTCGAGCGTATTCAACGGCAGCGCATGCCGCTGGAAAATCGTGTCGACGGTCTCCAGGTAGAAGTCGGCCGTCAAGTCCATCGTCGCGAAGTATTCTTCGTAGAACGAGTGAATCGTGTCGGCTTTCGTCGGGTCGCCCTTGGCGCGCTCGTAATACATTGTCTCGAACGAGTCGATGTGGCGGGCGAGATTCATCGACATGAACGCGGTCAACTGCACGAAGCCCGGATACACGCGCCGGTGCGCGCCCGCGAACCCGAACGGCACCGCGCTGATCAGGTTCTGCTCGAACCACTCGAGCGGCTTGCTCTTCGCCAGTTCGTTCACGCGCGTCGGATTGATGCGCGTATCGAGCGGCCCGGCCATCAGCGTCATGCTGGCCGGCTGGCAGGGGTGGTCGTCGGCGGCCATCAGCGCGACCGCGGCCAAGGCGGCCACGGTCGGCTGACATACCGCGAGTAGATGCGAGCCGGGCCCGATGCGCTCCGTGAAGTCGATCACGTGTTGCACGAATTCGTTGAAGCCGAAACGGCCCTGGCTCAGCGGCACGTCGCGCGGGTTGTGCCAGTCGGTGATGTACACGTCGTGTTCGGCGAGCATCGTGCGCACGGTGCCGCGTAACAGGGTCGCGAAGTGGCCGGACATCGGCGCGAGGATCAGCACGCGTGGCTGCGACGCTGAAAGCGTGGTGTCCTTACGGAAATGCAGCAGCGAACAGAACGGCGTGTGCGCCGCGATTTCTTCGACCACGGCCACCTGCTTGCCTTCCGTCACCACGCTGTCGATGCCGAATGGCGGCCGCACGGGCGTGAGTCCGGCGAGCGTGAAGAGTTCGCAGGCCGCGCGTAGCGAGCGGCCGTGCGGCGAGTCGCCGAACGCGGGCCACGCGTCGAGCGAGTGATTCATCAGGGCCGCGCCGTGCCGCATCGGCAGCATGATGTCGGCGCACGCCTGGTACGCTGAATATGCGAACAGGTTCATAACCTTCGCACGAGTGCAGAGATGGAAGGAGCTTGAATAGAGGCAAGTCATGTGCCAAGCGGGCTTGCGGGTAGCCCGGCCGTGGCCGCGCATTGGCATGGCATTTGCGCGCATCGACGCAACGGGCAGAAGTTGCCGCGCTTTGGTGCGTGCGCGCACGGCGGCGTGCACACCATTCGGCAGGTGGCGGTCGAACGCCCCATGTGGAGGAGAAACGTATGGCGAATACAACGCTCACTATCAGCAGCAAGAATTATTCGTCGTGGTCGCTGCGCGGCTGGCTGCTGACCAAATTCAGCGGCTTGCCGTTCGACGAGATCGTGATGCCGATCGACGACCCCGCGGCGCGCGCCGAACTTCTGCTGCTGTCGCCGTCAATTCTGGTGCCATGCCTCGTCCATGACGGCATCAAGATCTGGGACACGCTGGCGATCGCCGAGTATCTGAACGAAGTGAGGCCGCAAGCCGCGCTTTTGCCGAAAGACATTCGCGCGCGCGCGCACTGCCGCTCGATTTGCGGCGAGATGCACTCGGGTTTCAGCTCACTGCGCTCGGCGTTGCCGATGAACCTCAAGGCGCATTTTCCGGGCTTCAAGGTGTGGGCGCGGGCGCAATCGGATATCGACCGGATCGTGACGATCTGGGGCGAATGCCTGAAGCAGTATGGCGGGCCGTTTCTGTTCGGCGAGCGCACTGCGGCGGATGCGATGTATGCGCCAGTGGTGACGCGTTTCGTGACCTATGACGTGAAGCTCGATCCGGAAATCGTCGAGTACGGACAGCGGATCATGGCGCTCCCGGAAATGCAGCAGTGGATCGCGGACGCACAGCAGGAGGTGGAAGAGATCGACGAGCTGGACGTCGAGTTTTGACGGGTTTTTCCCGGGCGCGCTGAGGCTGTGTGAACCCGTGATGACTGCAATGATGCGATGACGGTGTCGTGGCCGGCGCGGGAACGCCCCCCGCGCCACGCTTCACGCTAGTGAAGCTTGAACCCGCAACTCACTCGCGGCCGCTCTCAAGCTTGAACACGCTGACCACCTGCGCCAACCGCGCAGCCTGCTCGCGCAACTCGGCCGCCGCGAGTTCCGCTTCGCCGACGATCGTCGCATTCTGCTGGGTGGCCTCGCCGATCTGCGTGACGGCCTGATTGACCTGCTCGATGCCGCCCGATTGTTCGCGCGACGCCACGTTGATCTCGCTCATGATTGCGCGGACCTGGCCGACCTGGGTCACGATGCCCTGCATCGTCGAACTGGCTTGCTCGGCGATCCGGAAACCGCTTTCGACGGTGGCCGTGGAAGTCGCGATCAGACTCTCGATCTCCTTCACCGCGGCCGCGCTGCGTTGCGCGAGCGCGCGCACTTCCGACGCCACCACCGCGAAGCCCTTGCCGTGCTCGCCCGCGCGCGCGGCTTCGACGGCGGCGTTCAGCGCGAGGATGTTGGTCTGAAACGCGATGCCTTCGATCACCGTGGTGATCTCGGCGATCTTCTGCGACGAGCGGCTGATCTCGCCCATCGTCGACACCACGCGTTCGACCGCGCGGCCGCCTTCGAGCGCGGCATCGGCGGCGTGCGTGACGAGCGTGTTGGCTTGGGTCGCGTGATCGGCGTTCTGCTGCACGGTCGATGTGATCTGTTCCATGCTGGCCGCCGTTTCTTCGAGGCTGCTTGCCTGGGTGGCGATCCGCGCGGCGATATTGCCGCTGCCGGCGGCGATCTTCTCGGTGCCCTCCGACATATCCGCCGATGCGTTACGCACCTGCGAAACGATGCGCGCGAGGCCTTCGCCGATACCATCGATCGATTGCATCAGGCGGCCGATTTCGTCGGCGCGCGCGTTGCCGTGCTTCGCCACGCGCACGCTCAAGTCGCCCGACGCGAAACGCTCGGAGGCGCGTGCCGCTTCGTCGAGCGGGCGGCTCACGAGACGCCGCACCGCGATCAGGAACACGATCGCGAATACGCCGACCAGCGCGAAGCCGATCAGCAGGAATCGATTGCGGCTCGCGACGACCTCGGCCATCACTTCGTCGCGCGGCGCGACGCCGCCCACCAGCCATTGCCATTCCGGCACCGTGATGAAGGACACGAATTTGTCGCGCGCATCGTGTTCGCCGAGCGTCGCGTCGGCAGAGCGGTAGTCGAGCTGACCTTGCTTCATGTCGAGCATTTGCTGGTAAGGCGCATTGGCGTCGTCCGCCTTCTGGCCGGCGGCGGCCGGATGCACGATCAGCTTGCCGCGATCCGCGCCCATCGACGCATCGAGCACGAAGTAATAACCGCTCGCGCCGATCTTCAGATTGCGGATGCCGTCCTCGACCGATTGGACCTCCTGGTCCACGTTCACGCCGACGAACAGCGCGCCGATCACGCGGCCGCTCGCGTCGGTGATCGGCCGGTACTGCGTGATCAAGCGTTTGCCGAACAGCGCGGCCAGTCCCGTATAGGACCGGTTCGCGAGCAGCGGTGCATAAGCCGGCCCCTTGCGGTCGAGCAGCGTGCCGATCGCGCGGGAGCCGTCCTGTTTCTTCAGCGAGGTTGTCACGCGCACGAAGTCGTCGCCGCTGCGCGCGAACACGGTGGCGACCGCGCCGCTGCGTGCGAGAAACTGGTCGGGGATCGTGAAGTCCAGGTTCAGGACTTTGTCGCCGGCCTTGATGGTCGGCGTCGCAATGCCGCCGATGTCGACTTTCTGCGTGTCGTCGAGCGAGTAATCGGCGGGCAGGAAGCTCGCGAACAGCGACATCGAGCGGTCGACTTCAGCCGACAGCGCCTTGTCGAACAGCGTGATCATCGCGGCGATCGAGCGGTCTTTCTCTTCCATGCGTTCGCGCACCTGATCGCGGACCTGCACGCCGGCCGCGCGCGTGAGCGCCCACGTGAAGGCGGCGAACAGTAACGCCACCAGCACGCACGAGAGAACGGCCAGCCGGGCGCCGACGCTGGCGCGGCGTGAAAAGAGAAAATCCATGGGCAGTCGCAGAGTAGAGGGGACAGGCGAATGCGCGGACCATTCGTAGGGATGGCCGGCTTCGATGTCTGGTTTACGGCTGCGGCGGCTCTCAGCTTTAGGGGCGCTGAAAGCGGTTCGTAATTGGATGCGGCGCTTTCGACGGTTGCCGTCGGCGCGATGCGGACTTGTTTAACGCTCGGGCCTCTTGATGCCCGAGGCGCTCTTAACGCTCCGAGCGCCCCGACGCGCCACTCCACGTGCGCAGCAGCAGTGCATTGGTCACTACGCTGACGCTCGAAAACGCCATCGCCGCACCCGCGATCATCGGATTCAGCAAACCGAAGGCGGCCAGCGGGATGCCGATCAGGTTGTAGACGAACGCCCAGAACAGGTTTTGCTGGATCTTGCGCCAGGTCTTGCGCGAGATGTCGATGGCGTCGGCCACGAGCGCCGGATCGCCGCGCATCAGCGTGATGCCGGCTGCATGCATCGCGACGTCGGTGCCGGTCGCCATCGCGATGCCGATGTCGGCGGCGGCGAGCGCGGGGGCGTCATTGATGCCGTCGCCCGCCATCGCGACGATGCCGGCGCGGCGGATTTTCAGATCGCGGATCACGCGGGCCTTGTCGTCGGGCAGCACTTCGGCGTGGAATTCGTCGATGCCGAGCGCCTTCGCGACGCTCGCCGCGCTGCCGCGGTTGTCGCCGGTAATGAGCACGCTCTGGATGCCCATCCGCGCCAACCGCTCGACGGCCGCGCGTGCGGTAGGTTTGACGGTGTCGCCGAAAGCTATTAGTGCGAGCGCCCGCGATGCTTGCGGATCGCGCTGCATCAGCCACGAGACGGTGTTGCCCGCGGCTTCGAGTTCGTGAGCGCGCGCGGCGAACGCGGACGGCAGATCGATGCCGAGTTCGTTGAGCCAACGCGTGCTGCCGAGCGCAAGCGTGCGGCCTGCGACGTCCGCTTCGACACCACGCCCGGCGACCGCGCGCGCGGCCGTGGCTTGCGGAGCGTCTACGTGAATGGATGCGGTCGCGACGCTATCATATGTTGGCGACACGTCGGTGGCAGCCGCGGCGGTCTCCGCTGTCAGCGATGCGTGCGATGTTGCCGCCGCCGCCGTCACCTCGCTTGCCGCAACCGGCTGCGCCGCTTCATACGCGTTCACCACCGCGCGCGCCAGCGGATGATCGCTGTGCCGCTGCACCGCGGCGGCCAGCGACAGCGCGTCGTCGCGGTCCATCCCGCCGACCGGCTCGAACGCAGTCACCGACGGCTGGCCGAGCGTGAGCGTACCGGTCTTGTCGAACGCGACGATCGCCACCCGATGCGCGGTCTCCAGCGCCTCAGCGTCCTTGATCAGCACGCCGTGCCGTGCGGCGACGCCGGTGCCGGCCATGATCGCCGCCGGGGTCGCCAGCCCGAGCGCGCACGGGCAGGCGATCACCAGCACGGCAACCGCGTTCAGGATCGCGGTCTCGCCGCCCGCTCCCGCGATCAGCCAGCCGATCAGCGTCAGCGCGGCGATCGCCAGAATTGCCGGTACGAAGATTTCGCTGACCCGGTCGACCAGCCGCTGGATCGGCGCCTTCTCCGCCTGCGCGCTTTCGACGAGCCGGATGATCCGCGCAAGCGTCGTTTCGGCGCCGATCGCGGTGGTCGTCACGGCAATCGCCCCTTCACCGTTGATCGAGCCGGCAGTGACCGCATCGGCGGGTTGTTTTGGCACCGGCAGGCTTTCACCGGTGATCAGCGATTCGTCGATATGCGTGCGGCCTTCGAGCACCGCGCCGTCGACCGGCACGCGTTCGCCCGGACGCACGATCACAACGGTGCCGACCCGCACTTGCGCGAGCGGTACCTCGCGCTCGCCGCCGCCGTCGACGCGAATGCGCGCGCGCTCGGGGCGCAGTGCGTTGAGCGCGCGGATCGCGTCCGTAGTCTGGCGCTTGGCGCGCGCTTCGAGCCACTTGCCGAAGCGCACCAGCGTAATCACGACCGCCGACGCTTCGAAGTACAGATGCATCGTGTCGCCCGGATGCATCGCGAGTTCGTAGATGCTGATCCCATAAGCCGCCGACGTGCCAAGCGCCACCAGCAGGTCCATGTTGCCCGCGCCGGCCCGCACGGCGCGGTAAGCCGCGCGATAGAAGCGCGCGCCGAACACGAACTGCACGATCGACGCGAGCGCGAATTGCAGCGACGGCGGCAGCATCGCGTGCATGCCGAACCATTCGCCGACCATCGGCGCGACGAGCGGCAGAGTCAGCGCCGCGCAGACGAGTACGGCCGCCAGTTCGCGGCGCGACTCGTTGCGTTTGCGGTCCGCGGTGCTCGGGGTGGTCGCGGTGGTGGCGTGGGCGGCTGCGTCGGCGGGTGCCGCAGTCTCTGGCGGCGCGATCAAGGTCGCGTCGTAGCCGGCTTTCTTGACGGCGGCGATCAGTGCATCCGGACTGGAAGTCGCGTCGTTCAGATCGACGCTGGCGGTTTCGGTCGCCAGATTCACCGATGCGCGCGTGACGCCCGGCACTTTGGCGAGCGCCTTTTCGACGCGCAGCGCGCACGATGCGCAGGTCATCCCGCCGATCGCCAGTTCCGTCGCGCGCGCTGCTTCAACCGGCGCGGCATCGGCGGGGGCGGATGGCGCGGCTTCATAGCCGGCTTTGCGCACGGCGGCCGCGAGCGCTTGGGGCTCGACGAAGGCCTCGCTTTCGACGCGCGCACGCTCGGTGGCGAGATTCACCGACGCACGCGTAACGCCCGGCACCTTCGCGAGTGCCTTCTCGACGCGCATCGCGCATGACGCGCAAGTCATCCCACTGATGTCCAGTTCCGTCGCGCGCGCCGCTTCAACCGGGGCGAGAGCGGCGGGGGCGGATGGTGTGGCTTCATAGCCCGCCTTACGCACGGCGGCGGCGAGCGTTTCGGGCTCGACGGAAGCGTCGCTTTCGACGCGAGCCTGCTCGGTGGCGAGATTCACCGACGCGCGCGTGACGCCCGGCACTTTGGCCAGCGCCTTTTCAACGCGCAGCGCGCATGACGCGCAAGTCATCCCGCCAATCTCGAGTTCGGCGAGTCGGGCGGGGGCGGGAGAGGCGGCGGCGTCGGCGCGCTGCGGATCGGCAAGGTCGGGCATGGTGGATAAGGGCTCTTGGCGGCATTGGGCCGCATCGTGAATCCAGTATCGACCTTCCCATCGCGGGAAGGTCAAGGCCGGACGATGCGGCGACGATCCATCACGCGAGGCGGGCCGCCGACCCGGCGTCGCGAACGCGTTTGTTCAGAAAGCCGGCGGCGCGTCCAGCATGGCCTGGCCGACGGCCGGCTGCTGATCGCCGGGGCGCGCCAGCAGCGTGTCGGCCGCGCCGCGACGGTCTGCGGCGTCCTTGTTCTGGCCGAGCTTCCATTTGCCGACCAGCCGCGTCACTTCGATCTCGATTCCGACGATCGCGCCGAGCATCTGCGTGATGAAATCGGCGGGCGCGTCGCCCATCTTCCACGGTACCGGCTCGCCGGCTTCCATCCTGCGGGTGAGCCGCGCGACGAGGCCGCGCACGAACGACTCGTCGTCGCGCACGACGATCCGGCCGTGCGCGTGCACCACCATGTAGTTGTAGGTCGGCACCTGCCGATGTGTTTCGTGCTTGCTCGGGTACCACGTCGGCGAGATGTAGGCGGCCGGTCCCTGGAAGATCACGAGGGCGTCGGGATGCATGGCGGCTTCCTTCCAGACCGGGTTCGCGCGGGCAACATGGGCGCGCAGGATGCAGCGGGTACGGGGCGTTGCGTCGTCCGCTACGGGGACAGCCTGCGCGTTGCCGCCTTCGCGGTCTGACTGCGCGTCGTTCCCTGCGGGGACTAGCTCCGCGTCGAATGGCAAATGATTCGCGTCGAGCCCATTCGGGCCAATCGTAATCAACGCGCCGAACGGCTGCTCGACGATCAGGCGATGGAGAACCTCTGGACGGTTCTCTTCGAAATGGGCGGGCATATACATTGACGCGCTCCGAATACCAAAAGCGAAAGGGCGAGAGGCCCAAAGAGCAACAGGACGCGACGGCGTCGGTGAGTCCGCAAACCTGGCCCGCGTCACGCGAGCCCCAGCACGAATGTGTTTAAAAACGTTAACCGTACCGTAAATAGATTCCGTGTGTGCGCGATAAGCGTCATCGCAGCCTTTGCGCTTGCCTGGTGAGCAAGGATACGATACAACCCGAAGTTGTCGGCATCGCGAACCGCGGACTGGCTGCGCTGGGCTTTGGGAGACCACGCATGCATGCATCGCTGCGCGCCGGCGTCTCCCATAGGACCGCACGTTCCGCCACCTGAACGAATGATAAAAAATCGCCGAGAACCGTTTTCGATTCACTCGACCTGCGCGTCGCTCGCAGGCCTCGCATTTCTGGCCGGTTGCGCGTCGACTCCGTCCGCAACGACAAAAACCACCGGCTGGATCAAGGATGAAGTCGCCGATTCTTACGTATTCGGCTATCCGCTGGTGCTGATGGGCGTCGCGCGCGACGCGGCGGTCGGCACCGAGCCAGGCCAGGCGCCCCTCAACACGTTGCGTCACGCGCAGGCATTGCCGCCGATCGGCGCTGCGAATCCGCCGCAGCCGAGCATCGACACGCTCGACTCGACCGGCTGGCTCGACCTCGGCAGCGAGCCGGTGATCGTCGCGTTGCCGGATTCGCACAGCCGCTATGTCGATGCCCGCGTGCTCGATATGTGGACCAACGTGGTGTGGTCGACCAGCTCGCAGTTCACGACCGGCGCGAAGGGCATCAAGGCGCAAGCCATCGCGTTCGTCGGCCCTGGCTGGCAGGGCGAACTGCCCGCAGGCGTGAAGCGCGTGGATGTGCCGACCCACAATGCATGGGTGAGCGTGCGCATCCAGTCGAACGGCACGCGCGACCTCGCGGCAATTCGCAAGCTGCAGCGCGCGATTCGCGTCGAGCCGCTGAGCGTCTACACGGGCGACGCAGGCGACGCGGGTGCGGTGCAGGGTGCGCTGCCGCGCGGCAACACCGCCGATACCGCGACGGGCGCCAACCGCACGCCGGCCGCGCAAGTTGCCGCGCTCGACGCGAAGGGCTTCTTCAGCCGTCTCGCGGACGCGTTGCCTGACAATCCGCCGACGCCAGCCGACCCGCATGCGCTGACCATTCTCTCTGACCTCGGTGTAACGCCCGGCGAGCCGGTGAAGCTGCCGAGCGCGTCCGCTGCCATCGCGGCGGGTCTCGCAGACGGTCATGAGCGCGTCGCCACCGCGCCTTCGAATTTGTTGACCGGCAATGGTTGGAGCTGGTTCGGCGACGACGTGGGCAACTACGGTCCCGACTACGCGCTACGCTCGTATGCCGCGAGTGCGCAACTGGGCATCGGCACACGGGACGACGAAGTGCGCGCGGTCGTCACGCAGGACAGCGACGGCCATCCGCTGAACGGCGCCAATCGCTACGTGATCCACTTCGCGCCGAACCAGTTGCCGCCGGTGCGCGGCTTCTGGTCGATCACCGCCTACACCAGGGACGGCGCATTGGGCGAGAGCGCGCCGTCGCGTCTCGCGGTCGGCGACCGCAATGGCGCGCACCGCAATCACGACGGCTCGCTCGACGTGATCGTGTCGTCCACGCGCGCGCGCAACGGTAACTGGTTGCCGGCGCCGCGCACCGATCTGCAACTGGTGTTGCGTCTCTACGCACCGAAGCCACAAGCCACCGATGGCAGCTGGCAGCCGCCGGCCGTCGTGCGTCAATGAAATGTGCCGACCAATGTGTGGCGCGGCGCATTGCGTGTCAGTGAGATGACTGCCACGCGCGCATGACATACCGAATGTCGCATTTCCGCTCGCATCGCTGCGATGGAAATGCCATTGAAATGCGACGGAAATGCGGCGCTAGCTCACGGCCCGAATTCTCAAGCGCAGCTGACATTCCTATCCCACACCACGTTCACGACTTATACTGCCGCTTTGCGGGATTTTCGTTTTCGCGGCGGGCTTGCCGCCGCACTACCCAAAACCGAGCATGGCAAGCCTCAATAAAGCATCATTAGCATCTTCCATGCAGACCGTACGCGAGGTTGCGCAGTCACGTCGTACCCGGCGTGTCCTGATAGGTCTGCTGATCTTTCTCCTTCTGTTCGGTCTGCTGGGCTTTTTCGCGGCACCGCCGTTGATTCGTCACGTCGCCGAGCAGCAGCTCAGCAAGCAACTCGACCGCCCCGCCACGATCGGCCGCATTGCGCTCAATCCCTATACGCTCAGGTTCGAAGCCGATAACGTGCATATCGGCGAGCGCGGCGGAGCGGGCGATTTCGTCGACATCTCGCGGCTCATCGTCAAGCCGTCATGGAGCTCGCTGTTTCGCGGCGCGCCGATCGTCGACGAAGTGCAACTCGACTCGCCGCGCTTTCATATCGTTCGCTACGATGCGCAGCGCTTCAATTTCACCGACCTGATCGAGAAGTTCGCGAGCCAGCCGGCCAAGCCCGAGAGCAAGCCAACACTCTTCTCCGTGTCGAACATTCGCCTCGAAAACGGCCAGATCACGTTCGACGACAAACTGCTCGGCGCGACCCACGTGATCGATCAATGGAAGCTCGGCATTCCGTTCATCGCCACGCTGCCTTCGAAAACCGATATCTTCGTCGAGCCGTTGCTGCGTGCGCGCGTCGACGGCAGTCCGCTTGCGATCGACGGCAGGACCAAACCGTTTGCGGCGTCGCGCGAGTCGGAAGTGTCGTTGCGTTTCGACGGGCTCGACGTGCCGCGTCTGATGTCGTATGCGCCGGCCAAGCTGCCGGTGATCGTGCAGTCCGGCAAGCTGTCCACCGATCTCAAGCTCAACTTCGTGATGTCCAACGACACGCCTACGCTGCGCGTGGCGGGTACCGTCGACCTGAACGATGTGGATGTGCGTGATCATGGCAAGGCGCCGTTCTTCGCGGCGCGCGCGGTGCACGTCGCCGCCGCGACGCTGGAACCGCTGAAGAGCCTTTATCACTTCGACGAGATTCGCATCGACGCACCGAGCGCCAGCCTCGCGCGTGATAAGGACGGTGTGCTGAGCGTCGAGCGGATGTTTGCGCCGGCGCCTGCCGCAGCGGGCGCGGCGGCTGCCGCGGAAAAACAGGCGGCGAGTACACCGGCCGCTGCACCCGGCGCGAAGGAGAACGCCAACGCCAACGAAAAAACACCGGCGCCTCTTGACCTATCGATCAAACGCTTCGTGCTCGACGACGGCACCGTCGACGTGCACGACGCCGCGGCTTCGCGCCCAGTCGATGTCGGCCTGCAAAAACTCGCAGTGACGCTGAACGATTTTTCGACGCTTTCTTCCGCGCCCGCGCACTACACGTTGAACACCGACTTCAAGGACGGCGGCGGTTCGCTCGGCGCCGAGGGCCAGGTGGGTCTCGCCGCGAAGACGGCCAGCGCGAAGCTCGATCTGAAGTCGTTGAAGCTGCCGCTGTTGCAGCCTTATCTCGACACCGCGACCGCCGCGCAAGTGACGGACGGCGCGCTGTCCGTGACGACGAACATCGACGCGAACTGGGCGAAGTCGCAGGTGGCCGTGATGGTCGCCGATACGCAACTGGATCTGCAGTCGCTGAAGCTGGCCGCGCGCGGCGACAAGCAGCCGGTGGTTTCGCTCGAGCAAGGCAGCGTGGTGGTCAAGCAGGTGGATGTGACCGCCCGCACGGCGGATGTCACCAGCGTCGCCACGACCGGCTTGGCGGTCGACGTGCAGCGCCTGAAAGACGGCAGCATCAACCTCGCGTCGCTCGCTGGTCCGCACGAAGCCGCGCAGCAGCGCACCGCGATTCACGCGGCCAAAAAGGCGCACGCCGAAGGGCCCGCGTGGCACTACAAGATCGGCGAGTTGACGCTGAAGGACGCGACCGCCAATTTCACCGACAACACCACGCCGCAGCCGGTGAAGCTGAGCATCACGCCGCTGCAATTGAAGGTGCAGCAGATCAGCGACGACTTGAGCCGTCCGCTGCCGGTCGATCTGCAAGCCACGCTGAACAAGAAGGGCACGCTCGGCGTGAAGGGCGACGTCACCGCGACGCCGCTCAAGCTGGCCGTCAAGGTGAACGCGAACCGCCTCGACGCGGCGGCCTTCGAACCGTACTTCGGCAGCAAGCTGAATGCGGTGATCGCGAGCGCGCTGCTCAATGCGAACGGCGATCTGGCGGTGACTCAGGCGAACGCGTTGAAGGCGAGTTATCACGGTGACATGGCGCTCGTCGACGTGCGGATGCTCGACAAGGCGACCTCGGACCCGTTCGCGGGCTGGGGCTCGCTCGCGTTGTCCAACCTGAAGGCCGACTACGACGAGCACGGCACGGCGGTAGACGCGGGCCGCGTGACCTTCTCGAAGTTCTATGGCCGCGTGCTGCTCGACGCGCAAGGCAAGCTCAACCTGAAGGACGTGGTCGCGCATGAAAGCGGCGCCGCGCAATCGCTCACGCGCGACAAGAGCGGCACCGAGCCGGTGCCGTTGACGCCGCCGGCGGCATCGGAGGTGGCCGCTGCGTCCGCGCCTGCGCAGGCTTCGTCGGCGACACCCGCCGCGCCCGCCACCGTCACGGCCGCCACGCCGCCGCAAAGCCCGGTCAAACTGCACTTCGGCCAACTGGTGCTGCAACAGGGCCGCGTCACGTACACGGACAACTTCATCAAGCCCAACTACACCGCGAACCTGGTCGGCATTCAGGGCACGGTCGGCGCGTTCGGCACGCAATCGACCGCCTCTGCGCCGGTCGACATCGCCGCGAAGCTGGCGGCCAACGGTCCGCTGTCGATTCGCGGCACTGTCAATCCGCTGATCGCGAAACCGGCACTCGATCTGACCGCGAGCGCACACGATATCGAGCTGACCAACCTCACGCCGTATTCGTCGAAATACGCTGGCTATCCGATCACCAAGGGCAAGCTGAACGTCGACCTGCACTACAAGCTCGACAACGATCAGTTGAACGCGGACAACCACCTGTTCATCGACCAGCTCACGTTCGGCGACCACATCGACAACGATACGGCGACCAAGCTGCCGGTGCGTCTCGCGATCTCGCTGCTGAAGAACTCGCGCGGCGAGATCGACGTGAATCTGCCGGTGTCGGGTTCGCTGTCGAATCCCGAGTTCAGCGTCGGCGGCCTGATCTGGCATGCGGTGCTCAATCTGCTGCAGAAAGCGGTGACCGCGCCGTTCTCGCTGATCGGTCACGCGTTCGGCGGCAGCGGCGAGGAGTTGGGCTATGTCGAGTTCGAGCCGGGCTCGGCCAAGCTCACGGACGCCGACACCAAAAAGCTCGACACGATCGTCAAGGCACTCGCCGACAAGCCGTCGATCCGGATGGACCTGATCGGCCGCGTCGACCCTGCAGTCGACGAACCGGCGTTGCGCACCGGCTATGTCGACCGGCTCGTGAAGCAGCAGAAGATCAAGGCCGTGGTGGGCAACGGCGAGAGCGTCGATCTGTCGACCGTGACCGTCGATGCCAAGGATTACGACAAGTATCTGACCCAGGCCTACAAGTCCGCGGACTTCAAGAAGCCACGCAACTTCGTCGGCCTGACCAAGAGCTTGCCGGCCGACGAGATGAAGAGTGCGCTCGCCGCCAACGCGCCGATCGACGACGCCAGCTTGCGCGCGCTTGCGCAACAGCGCGCGCAGAGCGTGCAGCAGTATCTGGACGGCAAGATCGACAGCAGCCGCGTGTTCATCGTCGCGCCGAAGCTGAACGCCGACGGCATCCAGGACAAGGGCGCGACCACGCGCGTGGACTTCGGCTTGAAGTAAGGTTCAGGCCGCGCGCGTCGGCGCCTTCAGCGCGGTTTGCTCGATCACGCGAGCGAGCGTGTCGAACGCGGGGCCGATCCTGTCGTTCGCCACGCACGCATAGCCGAGCAGCAGGCCGCGCCGCGGTGGCGGATCGACGCTGTAGTAGCTCGCGAGCGGCCGCACGATCACGCCGGCATCGAAAGCGGCGGCCGTCACCGCGCGATCGTTCGCGTGATCCGGCAGGCCGAGCACCAGATGCAGGCCGGCTTCGTCGCCCATCACCGGCAGTTCGCTGCCGAAGCGCGCGGTGATCGCGTCGATCAGAATCTGCCTGCGTTCTCCATATAGCGCCCGCATGCGCCGAACGTGCGATGTCAGATGCCCGTCCATGATGAAGTCGGTCATCACCGCCTGCTGCATCAGTTGCCCCTCGCGGTACAGCTCCGCGACACCGGTGCGAAACGTATCCACCAGATGTTCCGGCGCGATCATGTAGCCGATCCGCAGTCCGGGAAACAGCATCTTGCCGAGGCTGCCCACGTAGATCACCTGGCCGGCGTCGTCGAGTCCTTGCAGCGACGCGAGCGGACGGCTGCCGTAGCGGAACTCGCTGTCGTAGTCGTCCTCGATGATCCACACGTTGTGCCGACGCGCGTATTCGAGCAGCGTGCGGCGGCGCGCGAGGCTCATCACCATGCCGAGCGGATATTGATGCGACGGCGTGACGAGCGCGAGACGCGGCGGCTGTTGCAGATCCTGCTCGCGCGGATTCAAACCTTCGTCGTCGACCGGCACCGGCACCAGTGTCACCCCCGACGATTGCAGCACGCTGCGTGCGCCCCAATAGCATGGCTCCTCGACCCATGCGCGATCGCCGACATCGGTCAACAGACGCACCGCGAGGTCGATCGACTGATGGATGCCCGTGGTGATGATGATCTGGTCCGGCGTGCAATTCACCGAGCGCGCGACCCGCAAATAGTCCGACAACGCTCGCCGCAGGGGTCGGTAGCCGCCGCCGGGCGCGTAGGTGAGCAGATCGGGATTGGCTTCTTTCCACAGCCGCGCTTGCAGGCGGCTCCACGTGCGCGCCGGAAATTCCGCGACGTCGGGCACGCCCGGCATGAACGCGCCCCACTGTTTGGCGGACACGCCGGCCTTATCGATCAGGCGTCGTCCGCGAAAGGACAGGTCGTCCAGGCCGCGTTTGGACGGCTTCGGGATTTCCCCAATTAACTGCCCTTGGGCGTCGACACCCGCCACCGCCGGCTTCCTGCGCGCGTTCACCGCGGCGGTGTCTGGCCGCGTGTCGGCGACATACGTGCCGCTGCCGGTGTTCGAGATCACATAACCCTCGGCAGTCAACTGGTCGTAGACGTGCAGCACCGTATTGCGCGCAATGCCGAGGTCCTCGGCAAGCATGCGTGAACTGGGCAGCTTGGTGCCCGGCGGCAGTTGGCCGGTCAGGATGGCCTGCTGCACTACCCGCAACGTCTGCCTGTACAGCGGTTCGGCGGCGCTGCGGTCGAGTCGCGCGGCGAGCCAGTCCGACAAGATCACAGTGTCCAAGTGGTTCCATCCGGAATAATGAAATGGTTCCATATTGTAGAACCGTAACGGTCTATAGTGAGCCACGCAATGGATGCAATCCCGCTGCCGTGCAGGGGGGCTTGCCGGACCGCACAGGAGACGAGGGCATGAAAACCGATGACGTGATCGTCAGCTTTCGAGGTGTACGCAAGACCTACGACGGCGAAACGCTGGTCGTCAAACAGCTCGATCTGGATATCTATCAGGGCGAATTCCTGACGCTGCTCGGGCCGTCCGGCTCAGGCAAGACCACCTGTCTGATGATGTTGGCGGGCTTCGAATTTCCCACTGGCGGCGAGATCTGGCTCGACGGCACGCTGCTCAATACCGTGCCGCCGCACAAGCGCAACATCGGCATGGTGTTTCAGAACTACGCGCTATTCCCGCATCTGACGGTCGAGCAGAACGTCGCGTATCCGTTGACGGTGCGCAAGCATTCGGCCGAAGAGCGCGCGCATCGCACCCACAACGCGCTGAAAATGGTGCGCATGGAGAGCTTCGCGAAGCGCTATCCGGCGCAGCTGTCCGGCGGCCAGCAGCAGCGCATCGCGCTCGCGCGGGCACTGGTGTTCGAACCGAAGCTCGTGCTGATGGACGAGCCGCTCGGCGCGCTGGACAAGCAGTTGCGCGAACACATGCAGTACGAACTTAAATCATTGCACGAGAAGCTCGGCGTCACGTTCGTGTACGTCACGCACGATCAGGGCGAGGCGCTCACCATGTCCGACCGCGTCGCCGTGTTCGACAAAGGCATCGTGCAGCAGCTCGATACCGTCGACCGGCTCTACGAATCACCGTGCAACGAGTTCGTCGCGAACTTCATCGGCGACAGCAACAAGCTGCGCGGCACGATCGCGAATGTCGAAGGCGAGTATTGCGAGATTCACCTGAGCGACGGCACGCGTTTGACGGGGCGCAATATCGGCGGCGCGCGGGCGGGCTCGCCGGCGATCGCCTGCATCCGGCCCGAGCGCATGAAGCTCGCGAACGGGTCGACGCGGCCCGGCGCCAACGCACTCAGCGGCGAAGCGCGCGGGCTGATCTATTTCGGCGACCACGTGCGCATGCGCTGCGGTGTGCGGGAGCAGGACGAGTGTTTCGTCAAGGTGCCGCTCGGCACCGACATGCTCGACACCTTCGCGCCCGGCGCGCCGGTCGCGCTGGAGTTCGCGCCAGAGCATCTGCGGGTGTTCGCGGGAGCATGAAGGCGTCGAATGCGTAGCGGTTCGAGGTTCGACGCAGGCAGGGCAAGTCAGCAGCACATAACAAGTCGCACTGTACTCAGCTTGATGCACACCACCAAAGGAGAGCAACACACCATGAACAAGATCGGGAAATCGCGCTGCGCCATCGCTGTCGGTGCTGTCGCGCTCGCGCTGGGCGCCGCGCAGGTCAACGCAGCCGAACTGACGGTCGTCAACTTCGGCGGCGCGAATGGCGATGCGCAGAAGGCCGCGTTCAACCAGCCGTTCGAGTCGCAAACCGGCAATAAGGTGACGGCTGTCGAATACAACGGCGAGCAGGCCAAAGTGAAGTCGATGGTCGAAGCCAAGCATGTGAACTGGGACGTGGTGGAAGTCGAGTCGGGCGATCTCGGCCGGGGCTGCGATGAAGGGCTGTACGAAAAGCTCGACTGGTCGAAGATCGGCAAGAAGTCGGATCTGATTCCCGAGGCTCCGCAAACTTGCGGCGTCGGTTTCTTCGTGTGGTCGACGGCGCTCGCGTATAACGCCGACAAGCTGAAAACCGCCCCGACCGGCTGGGTCGATTTCTGGGACGTGAAGAAATTCCCCGGCAAGCGCGCGATGCGCAAGGGTGCGCGCTACAACCTCGAATTCGCGCTGATGGCTGATGGCGTGCCGCCTAAGGATGTCTACAAGGTGCTCGCCACCAAGGAAGGCCAGGACCGCGCGTTCAAGAAGCTCGACGAGTTGAAGCCGAACATCCAGTGGTGGGAAGCGGGCGCGCAGCCGCCGCAGTTTCTCGTCGCGGGCGACGTGGTGATGTCCACCGCGTACAACGGCCGGATCGATGCGGCGCAGCGGGAAGGGAAGAACCTCAAGGTGGTGTGGAACGGCAGCATCTACGACCTCGACTATTGGGCGATTCCGAAGGGCTCGCCGAACAAGGCGCTCGCCGAGAAGTACATCGCTTATTCGTTGTCGCCGAAGCCGCAGCAGGATTACGCGCATCACATCGCCTATGGTCCGGTGAATGTGGTGGCGATCAAGTCGCTCGATGCGAAGACGCTCGCGGATCTGCCGAATTCGCCGGCCAATGGTAAGAACGCGGTGCTGCAGAATCTGACGTTCTGGACCGATCATGGCGATGAGCTGGAGCAGCGGTTTTCGTCGTGGGCTTCGAAGTGAGGGGAGAGCAGGGTAGGCGCTAAAGCGCTGGCTCTGGATCGACCGCTTTGGATGAGACCGTAGTAAGTGCTGAAGCATGGGACCGGAGTAGGCGCTAAAGCGCCAACTCCGGATCGACACGCTGAAGCGCTAACTCTGGTCGACAGCTTTGCATGGGACCAGAGTAAGTGCTGAAGCATGGGACCGGAGTAGGCGCTAAAGCGCCAACACCGGATCGACACGCTAAAGCGCTAACTACGATCGACAGCTTTGCATGGGACCAGAGTAAGTGCTGAAGCATGGGACCGGAGTAGGCGCTAAAGCGCCAACTCCGGATCGACACGCTAAAGCGCTAACTCTGGTCGACAGCTTTGCATGGGACCAGAGTAAGCGCTAAAGCGCTAACTCTGGTCGACAAAGGAGACAGGTGTGACCACGATGACGATCGCCGCCGATTCGACGCCTGATTCAACCGGCCGGCTCAAGCGCGAACTGAAGGCCGCGGAATCCAGAAAGCGCGCGATGGCGCTGCTGCTGATCGCACCGCTCGCGATTTTCCTGCTGCTGATCTTCGTCGTGCCGATCGGCACGCTGCTGACCCGCGCCGCCCAGAATCCCGAAGTCGCCAAAGCATTGCCGCATACGCTGAGCGCATTGAGCGGCTGGGACCGTAAAACGCCGCCGCCGGACGCCGCGTTCGCCGCGCTCGCCACCGACCTCACCGCGGTCGCCGATAGCGACGGCATGGGCGCGCTCGCGCGGCGCCTGAACGTGGAAATCCCGGGCTATCGCTCGCTGGTCGCGAAGTCCGCGCACGCGATGCCGTTCGTCGACGACAACAGCAAGCCCCTGCAACTGACGCCCCCCCAGGTGCGCGCGAAGTTCGTCGAACTGGACGAACGCTGGAACGACATCGTGTACTGGCAGGCCATTGCGAAAAATGCCGGCACGTTTTCGCCGTTCTATCTGCTGGCTTCGCTGGATCACAAGCAGGACGCGTTCGGCCGCATCATTCCGACCGATCCCGACCAGCAGATCTACCTGAAGGTGTTCAGCCGAACGTTCGTGATCGGCGCGGTCGTGACCTTGTTCACGCTGCTGCTCGGCTATCCGCTCGCGTACTGGATCTCGACGCTGTCCGAGCGTCGCGCGAATCTGGTGATGATTCTCGTGCTGATTCCGTTCTGGACATCGATCCTCGTGCGCGTGGCCGCGTGGATCGTGATCCTGCAAAGCGAAGGCCTGGTGAATAAGGCGCTGATCGCGAGCGGCCTCCTGCACGATCCGCTTGCGCTGCTGTTCAACCGCACCGGCGTGTACATTTCGATGACGCACATTCTGCTGCCGTTCATGATCCTGCCGCTGTATAGCGTGATGAAGTCGATTCCGCCCACCTATCAGCGCGCCGCGGTGTCGCTCGGCAGCCATCCGTTCGCCGCGTTCTGGCGCGTGTACGTGCCGCAAACCTATCCGGGCATCGGCGCGGGCGCGCTGCTGGTGTTCATTCTGGCGATCGGCTACTACATCACGCCCGCGTTGCTTGGCGGACCGAACGATCAGATGGTCAGCTACTACGTCGCGTACTTCACCAACGTGACCATCAACTGGGGCATGGCGTGCGCGCTGGGCGGCCTGCTGCTGGCCGCAACCCTCGTGCTGTACGTGATCTATGGACGCTTCACGCGTTCGTCATTGAGCCTCGGCTGAACGGAGCGCATTGCGATGAAACTTGCCAAGCCCCTGTTCGCACCGCATACGTCGCTGGTCGAACGCGTATGGTATTTCGCGTTGCGCGTGCTCGTCGTGCTGACGCTGCTGTACCTGATCCTGCCCGTGCTGGCGATCGTGCCGCTGTCGTTTTCGTCGAGCACGTTTCTGGTGTATCCGATTCCGGGCTGGTCGCTGCGCTGGTATCAGAACCTGGTCGCGTCCGACGAGTGGCGCATGGCCGCGAAGAACAGCTTCATCGTCGCGCCGTCGGCGACGGCGGTCGCGACCGTGCTCGGCACGCTGGCGGCAATCGGCCTGACCAAGGCCAACTTCCGCGGCAAAGGCCTGCTGATGGCGATCCTGATCTCGCCGATGATCGTGCCGGTGGTGGTGGTCGGCGTCGGCATGTATCTGTTCTTCGCACCGCTGGGGCTCGCCAATACCTACATCGGCCTGATCCTCGCGCATGCGTCGCTCGGCGTGCCGTTCGTCGTGACGACGGTGGCCGCCACGTTGCAGGGTTTCAACTACAACCTGGTACGCGCGAGCCTGTCGCTGGGAGCGAATCCGGTCAAGACGTTTTTCCGCATCACGTTGCCGGTCATCGCGCCGGGCGTGATTTCGGGCGCGCTGTTCGCGTTCGCGACTTCATTCGACGAAGTGGTGGTGACGCTGTTCCTCGCGGGCGCGGATCAAACCACGCTGCCGCGGCAGATGTTTACCGGCATCCGCGAGAACATCAGCCCGACCATCGCCGCGCTGGCCACGATCCTGATCATTTTTTCGACCTCTCTGTTGCTCGCGCTCGAATGGCTGCGCGGACGCAATGCGGCGCGGGCGGTCAGGGCTTGAGCGGGGCCCAGGCTCGGCTCAAGCGGCGCCCCGAGCGAAGCCCGAGCGGGGATTTCGTCCGATTCCCCGCTCGCATCGCGAGGGGCAAACTCTCCGCGCGATTCTAAGATTTTTCCCATTCCCGATGGGGTTGCTGGTCTGCATACTCTGAGCCTTCCATAGAAAGATGCGCTCGACGCACCCAGGCCATGAAATTCCAGCTAACGGCGCTTGCGTGTGCGTTGGCATTAACCGGTTGCGCGGACCATGACGCGCGGGAGCGGCTCGGCATTGAAGATGCGAGCGTGCTGAAAACCGGCATCGGCGCCCTTCAGAACGAAGCGGCGGGCGCGGTCAATCCGCAATGGGTCAACGCCTACGCGTCGATTAAAGGCAGCAGCGCCACGCTGGACTCGTTACAGGTGCAGCTCGATCAAACGTCGGGCGAGCAAGCCGACTACTTCCACGCGAAGGCCCAATGCTGGATCAATGCCGCTCGTCAGGCGCGCGACGCGCACGACAACTGGGGCTTCGTCGAAGAAGCGATCGGCCAGGCGGCCTACATCACGATGAACGTCGCGCGCGGCACACCCATCTCCGCAGTCAATCCGGCGCTACGCACCGTGTCGATGGTGCGCCCCGATCTGTGGAAGATCGTCAACACAATCAAGGCCGACTCCGAGGTGGTCCACTGTCTGCCGGCGCAAGCGCCGCTCGCGTGTGCCGAAGTCGGGCTGATGCAAGCTGGGCACGACGCGTGGATACGCAGCTTTGCCAACGCCGAGAGGCGCTTGCCGGAAGTGCAGGAGAACCTGCGCAAGTCGGCGCAGGCCGCGCTGCAATGTAGAGAGGCGCAGCAGACCGCATCGCCCCAGGCTACGCCGGCACCGCAAGCAATTACGCTGCGAGCCGACTCCCTGTTCCGCTTCGACGGCGCAGCCGTTGCAGCGATATTGCCCGGCGGCAAACGCCGGCTCGATGCATTGGCAGTCGATCTGAAGAAGCAGCCCGTCACACGCACGCTGAAGATCACCGGCTACACCGACCGCCTCGGCGACGACGCCTACAACCTGCGTCTGTCGTGGTCGCGGGCGCGGACCGTCGAGCAGTATCTGCGAACACGTGGTGTGACATTACCGGTCATTGCGCAGGGTCAAGGCAGCGCGAATCAGCGGGTCGACTGTCGCCAAACGAAGCGCGACGAGTTGGTACGGTGCCTTGCGCCGAACCGGCGGGTTGTCATCGAGCTTGCAGACCAAGCCTCGTTGGACCGCTCTGCCGACAATTAAAAGGAGCAGGCGCGAGGCTCGACACAACTTCAAACCGCGCAATGACAAGAACCGATGCAGCGGGGAATGGTTTCAAAGGGGGATGCACAACATGTCAACTATTCTGGTTATCGACGACCACCCGGCATTCCGGATGGTCATCAAGATGCAGCTCATGCAATTGCTGGGTATCGAGGAAGTCATCGAGGCCGACAACGGACAGACCGCCGTCGAAATGGCCCGGCAACGCACGCCGAGTCTGGCGATACTGGATCTCGACATTCCGCGCATCAGCGGGCTCGACGTGATTCCACGGCTCAAGCTCGTCCATCCGTCGATCCGCGTACTGGTGCTGTCGGGGCACGACCCCGCCACGTTCGCGCCGCGCGCGATGCGCTCCGGCGTTCACGGTTTTGTCGGCAAGTCGCAGGAAATGAAGGAGATCATGCGGGGCGTGGAGGCCGTGCTCGCCGGCTATACCGTGTTCCCGGTGACGTCCGCCGGCGGCATGGTGCCCACGATCAACGCGGCGGCGGATGAAGAGGCGCGGGTGAGGATGCTGTCGGACAAGGAACTGGTGATCCTGCAGATGCTCTCGAAAGGCATGTCGAACAAGGCGATCGGCGACGCGCTGTTCGTCAGCGACAAAACCGTGAGCACCTACAAAAGCCGTATTCAGGAAAAGCTCGGGCTTTCGTCGTTGGCGGCGCTGATCGAGTTTGCTTCGCTGCATAAGTTGATCGATTAATTTTGCGGGCTATGAACGATATGGGCCTGCTAGGTTCCGCTGTGGGGGCAAGCCGTCGTGCGGCGGGCTTCGTCGACAGTCTTTCTCCTCCTCATACCCGCCGCGAGTGGCAGGCTGCAATCCGTCTGGCGACGTTGTCGGGTTGTCTCTTTGCATTCGCATTGCTGTGGATGTTTTCGACACGCGCCAACGCGGCGCCGTCAACTGGCCGCACGCCGCAAGTCGTGCTCACTGATGATTCGCGTCGTGCAGCGGCGTCGGCCGCGCACGTTGTGGCAAGCAGCCTTGAGCACACGGTCCGTGACGCCGGGTCGCATGCAAGCGGCGGTTTTGATGCGGCCTCTGCGTCTGCTTCGAATGGCAATAGACCCACCCTCTTTGACGAGTCGGGACAGCGCTCGCGGAGCGCGGCAATCGCACGGCAGCCTTGGTTATGGGCGCTGTCGAGCGCGGTGGTCGTCGCGTTGATCGGCACGTGCCTGTTGCGAGCAGCGTTGCGGCGAGCGACTGGACAATGCCAAGCAATCACGAACGAGCGGGCTTGCCGCTGCGAATTAACGGAAGCCGCCGAATCCGCCCACCCCACCGAACCCGAACACGAACACGAACACGAACACGAACCCTTCGAACAAAGTTACCTGGACGCACTATCCGGAGAAGGCATCGACCTACCCGCGTTCCTGACCGGCTGGCGCCGTGCGATGGACGACGACCTGTACGCCTTGGCTAGCGCATTGCATTGCCAGCGTGATCCCATTCATGTATGTGGCCTGCTGCACCGATTGAGCGGCGCGGTCGGGCTCGTCGGCGCGCGTGGTTTGATGGAGGCGTTGCGCCGCGCGAGTGTTTCTCCACTGGACCATGACACCGGCTTGATAGAGGCGTTGATTCACCGCGCCAGGAACCTGGTCAAACAACTCGAGACGTCGCATCTAGCACGTCGGAACAGCCAGCCATGAATCGACCGCTGGCCTTGATTCAAGGCAATCTGGCGCTCCCGAATGCGCGGTTGCTGCGTGGTTTGCCACCGCCTTACGGCGTGTACCGCTGGCCGCCGCGAAACGCGGCGCAACGTCGGCCGCAACCGGCGGCAGTCATCGCGGCGCATCAGGTGATTCGGGACGTTGCGCGGCGCAACTCGCCACAGGAACGTCGCATTCCGTTTGCGCCGGGACAAAGGTCCCGCTTCTTCTACAAGCTGCCGAAGCCACGCGACAATTCCTCCTGTTTCGATGCGCAAATGGACGAATCCAGGCACTACCTCGAGATGAGGATGACGCGCTGGTATTCCTCCCGTGCGGATCGAATTTTGGGGGGAGTGATCTTTGTGGCTTGCAGCATTGCGCTCGCATGGTTGTTGACGACCACGGCGGCGCATGACGCCGACAAGAGGGCAACGATGGCGATAGCGCGGTCGTCTGTGGCGATGCCGGGCGCGGCGCAGCCGTCCGTTGAAGTCGCGCTGAAGCCCGCGCGGAGCGCGCGAGCGGCGGCCCCGACGCCAAAGGCCGTGCTCCGAAGCGAGCCCAGACCGCCGCTACAAGCACTGCGTCCAGCCAAGCCCAACGCCAACAACAAATCAACGTCCACGCGTCCAGGCGAATCGCAGTTCGACGAACATCGCGCAGCAACCGTGACGATTCGCCCGGCCATACGTTCTGCCGCATCGATGCAACCCGAATGGCCCCCACGCCCATCGCCTGACGCTGCCGCCGCCGACCGTGAAGCCATCGACCAGGCCGCATGGCTCGACTGGACCATCGCGCAGCAACACCACCGCCGCACGAGCGTCACCACGCGGGCAAACACAAGCGCGCCTGCATCAAACGACACCGACTGGAACGCCCACATGACGCAGCGCCGAATCACCGACAACCCGTCCGTCTTTGCGACGCCCAGCGCTCAAAACTGAGCGGCAAAAAAAAGCCCGACCAAAGGTCGGGCTTCAAAATCGGCTGCGCCCTCCACAGGACGCAGCCCCTGCAAAACAGCCAAGCCGTTTGCTTTACCGCCGAGCTTAAGCAGCCAGCAGCGAACGCAGCACGAACGGCAGAATCCCGCCGTGCTTGTAGTAGTCGACTTCAATCGGCGTGTCGATGCGCAGCAGCACTTGCACGCGCTTCTCGCTGCCGTCCTTGCCGCGAATCACCAGCGTCACTTCCTGTTGCGGCTTGAAGTCCGCGCCCAGGCCTTCGATGTCGTAAGTTTCTTCGCCGGTGATGCCGAGCGACTGCACGCTATCCGAGCCCTTGAACTGCAGCGGCAGAACGCCCATGCCGACCAGGTTCGAACGGTGGATCCGCTCGAAGCTGCGTGCAACCACGGCCTTCACGCCCAGCAGTTGCGTACCCTTCGCAGCCCAGTCACGCGACGAGCCCGTGCCGTACTCTTCGCCCGCGAACACAACGGTCGGCGTGCCGGCGTCGATGTACTTCATCGCTGCGTCATAGATCGACTGTTGTTCGCCGCTCGGCTGGTGAATCGTCAGGCCGCCTTCGACGCGCGAGCCGTCTGCCTTTGCCGGGATCATCAGGTTCTTGATCCGGACGTTCGCGAACGTGCCGCGCATCATCACGTCGTGGTTGCCGCGGCGCGAGCCGTAGCTGTTGAAGTCGGCCTTCTGCACGCCGTTTTCCTTCAGCCACTTGCCTGCCGGCGAGTCTTCCTTGATCGAGCCTGCCGGGCTGATGTGGTCGGTCGTGACCGAGTCACCGAAGATGCCCAGTGCGCGCGCGTTCTTGACCGGTGCGATGCTGTCGGCCGGCGTCATCGAGAAGTCCTTGCCGAAGAACGGCGGCTCCGCGATGTAGGTCGACTTCGGCCAGTCGTAGACCTGACCTTCTTCGCCTTCGATCTTGCTCCACAGGTCGCCCTTCTTGGTGAGCTGCGCGTAGTTCTTGCGGAACGCTTCCGCGTCCAGCGCGAACTTGAGCAGTTCGTTGACTTCTTCGCTGGTCGGCCAGATGTCGCCCAGGTAGATGTCCTTACCGCCCTTGCCCTTGCCGACCGGTTCGGTCATCAGGTCGCGCGTGATGTTGCCGGCGATCGCGTAAGCGACGACCAGCGGCGGCGAGGCCAGGAAGTTCGCGCGGATGTTCGGGTGAATACGCGCTTCGAAGTTACGGTTGCCCGACAGCACCGCTGCGGCGACGATGTCGTTCTTCGTGATCGCTTCGTTCAGTTCGGGCGTCAGGTCGCCGGCGTTGCCGATACAGGTCGTGCAACCGTAAGCGGCCAGCGTGAAGCCGAGCTTGTCGAGGTACTTCAGCAGGTCGGTCTTGGTCAGGTATTCGGTGACGATACGCGATCCCGGAGCCAGCGACGTCTTGATGTGCGGAGCGACCGTCAGGCCGGCTTCGACGGCCTTCTTCGCCAGCAGGCCGGCGGCCAGCAGCACGCTCGGGTTCGACGTGTTCGTGCACGACGTGATCGCGGCGATCAGCACGTCGCCGTTCTTCACGTCCACGCCGTTGCTCGTCGTGTATTGCGCGTCCAGATCGGCTTCCTTCTTCGCAAAGCCGTTTTCCGCGACCGGCTTCGAGAACAGGTCGCTGAAGGTCGACTTCACATTGCCGATTTCGATACGGTCTTGCGGACGCTTCGGACCGGCCAGCGACGGAGCTACCGTGCCCAGATCCAGCGTGACGACCTTCGTGAAGTCGATGTCGCCTTCCTTCGGAACGCCGAACAGGTTCTGCGCCTTGAAGTAGTTCTGGAACGCCGAGATTTCCGCGTCGGTGCGGCCCGTGCCCTTGAAGTAGTCGATGGTCTTTTCGTCGACCGGGAAGAAGCCCATCGTTGCGCCGTATTCCGGCGCCATGTTGCCGATCGTTGCGCGGTCCGGCAGCGACAGCGAGCGCGTGCCTTCGCCGAAGAACTCGACGAATTTGCCGACGACCTTTTCCTTGCGCAGCAGTTCGGTGATGGTCAGCACCAGGTCGGTGGCCGTCACGCCTTCGCGCAGCTTGCCCTTCAGGTTCACGCCGACCACGTCCGGCGTCAGGAAGTACACCGGCTGGCCGAGCATGCCGGCTTCAGCCTCGATGCCGCCCACGCCCCAGCCCACCACGCCGATGCCGTTGATCATCGTGGTGTGGCTGTCGGTGCCGACCAGCGTATCCGGGTAGTACACCGTGTCCGTGCCGTCAGCCTTCTTGTGCACGCCGCGTGCTAGGTATTCCAGGTTCACCTGGTGAACGATGCCGACGCCCGGCGGCACGACCTTGAACGTGTCGAATGCCTGCATGCCCCACTTCATGAACTGGTAGCGCTCGTTGTTGCGCTGGAATTCCAGTTTCATGTTCAGGTCGAGCGCGTTCTTTTCACGGAAGTGATCGATCTGCACCGAGTGGTCGACGACCAGATCGACCGGGACCAGCGGCTCGATCGACTTCGGGTTCTTGCCCGCGCGCTGCGCGACACCGCGCATTGCAGCGATGTCGGCGAGCAGCGGCACGCCGGTGAAGTCCTGCAGCACGACGCGCGACACGACGAACGGGATTTCGTCGACGCGGCTGGCGGTCGGCTTCCAGTTCGCCAGTTGCGTGATGTGTTCTTCGGCGATCTTCTTGCCGTCATAGTTGCGCAGCACCGATTCCAGCACGATACGGATCGAAACCGGCAGGCGGTCGATCTTGATGTTCAGTGCCTTGCCGAGTTGCGGCAGGGAGTAGAACTTGCCTTTGCCGGAACCGCTGTCGAATTCCTTGAGCGTTTTGTGGAGGTTGTGGGCCATGGTGTTTTCCTTGGTTTGATCGCGGAACTACAGTACTTGACTAAATGACGTACAGATCGACGTATTCATTGACCGGCATGGCTTCGAGCCTTGCCTGATCGAGCGACACGCCGAGAATCGCCAGTTGTTGCTTGACCGGAAAGCGCCGCGCGAGGTTAGTCCTGAACTTCTCGACCAGCAACGGAATCCCGTCCTCGCGACGGCGCTTGTGACCGATCGGGTATTCGACTACGACTTCATCGAACTTCGATCCGTCGTTGAATTCGATCGTCAGTGCATTGGCGATCGAACGCTTCTCCGGATCGTGGTAATCCTTCGTGAACTGCGCGTCTTCGACACATTCCATCTTTGCGCGCAGCACATCGATACGCGCGTCCTGCGCGATCGAATCTTCGTAATCCGCGGCCGTCAGGCGGCCGTGGATCAACGGCACGGCGATCATGTACTGGATGCAATGATCGCGGTCGGCCGGGTTGTTCAGCGGGCCTTTCTTGTCGATGATGCGGATCGCGGCTTCGTGGGTGCGTATCGTGATCCTGCTGATGTCTTCCACACGCTTGGCCGCCGAGATCAATTGCGCGTGCAGCGCGAGCGCGGCTTCCACGGCGGTTTGGGCGTGGAATTCGGCCGGAAACGAGATCTTGAACAGCACGTTCTCCATCACGTACGAGCCGTACGGACGCTGAAATCTGAACGCGTTGCCCTTGAACAGCACGTCGTAGAAGCCCCACGTCTTCGCGCTCAGCACCGACGGATAGCCCATTTCGCCGGTCTTCGAAATCAGCGCGAGGCGCACGGCGCGCGAAGTCGCATCGCCCGCGGCCCACGACTTGCGCGAACCGGTGTTCGGCGCGTGGCGATAGGTGCGCAGCGCGTGCCCGTCGACGAACGCCTGCGACACCGCATTGATCAATTCGTCGCGCGTGAGGCCGATCAGCTGACCGGCCACGGCCGTCGACGCCAGTTTCACCAGCAATACATGATCGAGCCCGACCTTGTTGAAGGAGTTTTCGAGCGCGATACAGCCTTGAATTTCGTGCGCCTTGATCATTGCGATCAACACGTCTTTCATCGTCAGCGGCGCTTTGCCCGCTGCGATGGCACTGCGCGTGAGCCAGTCGGCTGTCGCCAGAATTGCGCCGAGGTTATCCGAAGGATGACCCCATTCGGCGGCGAGCCACGTGTCGTTGAAGTCGAGCCAGCGGATCATCGCGCCGATGTTGAAGGCGGCCTGAACCGGGTCCAGCTGGAACGACGTACCCGGCACCTTCGCGCCGTTGGGGACGATCGTGCCCGGCACGATCGGTCCCATCAGCTTGGTGCAGGCCGGGTAGGTGAGCGCCTCGAGTCCGCAGCCGAGCGTATCGATCAGGCAGTGACGCGCGGTTTCCAGCGCGAGCGTGCTGTCGATCTGAAAATCCAGAACGTAGTCGACGATATCGACGAGGACGGAGTCCGGGTCGGGTCGCACGTTGGAAATCGGAGCAGACATCGGGGAGCGTTCCTGATGGCGGTGGTCAGTTGCTGGTCTTGTTGACTGCATTCGATTGCGTCGGAGCCGGCGCGCCTTGCTCCATGGCCACCGTCTTGCATTCGTCGGCCAGACGCGAGCTGTCCTTGTCCTGGAACAGCATGGCCTTGGTCGGGATCACGACGAGATCCATGCCGGTTGCGGCGTCGTGGAAACGGTCCGCACCCGTGGTGGTCGCTTCGCGCGGCAGATTGTAGTTTTTGTTCGCCCAGTGAACCGTGACGATCTGGTCACGCTTCATGTCGCCCTTCATTTCGAAAGCGAGACCGTCCTTGCACGACCACTTTTCCGCGCCTTCCGGCATCGGATCGACCTTCGCTTCCTTGGCGGGATTTTCCTTGCGCTTGATCAGGCGGCGCGGCTGCGGCCGTTTCGCGACAGCCTTGGCGGCGGGCGTCGTGGTGGTCGCCGGTTGTGCGACGGCGTCGGTCGAGACGGACAGCATTGTCGTGGACAGGGCGCCAATCACGGCAGCGATCATCAGCTTTTTCATGGAGAAAACCTTTCTATCTAATTTCAGTTAAACATTGCGCGGGCTACCGGTCCTGGCGACCGCGCGGGTTGAACTGCACGCGCTCAGAAAGCGCACAGCGACCGCTATTTTCTCCTATTTAGCGGCAGGTACTTCAAATTCTCGGGTCCGGTGTAATTCGCGCTCGGCCGGATGATCTTGTTGTCGATGCGCTGCTCGATGATGTGCGCGCTCCAGCCGGCCGTGCGCGAGATCACGAACAGCGGCGTGAACATCGCCGTCGGCACGCCCATCATGTGATACGAAACCGCGCTGAACCAGTCCAGATTCGGGAACATCTTCTTCGCTTCCCACATCACCGATTCGAGCCGCTCGGCAATCGCGAACAGCTTGGTGTTGCCCGCTTCCTTCGAGAGCTTCTTCGCGACTTCCTTGATGACCTTGTTGCGCGGGTCGGAGATCGTGTACACCGGATGGCCGAAGCCGATCACCACTTCCTTGTTCTCGACCCGGCGGCGGATGTCCGCCTCGGCTTCGTCAGGCGTCTGGTAGCGCGACTGGATCTCGAACGCGGCCTCGTTGGCGCCGCCGTGCTTCGGGCCGCGCAGCGCGCCGATCGCGCCGGTGATCGCCGAATGGATGTCCGAGCCCGTGCCCGCGATCACTCGGCCGGTGAAGGTCGACGCGTTGAACTCATGCTCCGCGTACAGGTTCAGCGACACGTGCATCGCGTCGACCCACGACTTCGACGGCGCCACGCCGTGCAGCAGATGCAGGAAGTGGCCGCCGATCGAATCGTCGTCGGTTTCCACCTCGATGCGCTTGCCGTTGTGCGAATAGTGGTACCAGTACAGCAGCATCGAACCGAGCGAGGCCATCAGCTTGTCGGCGATGTCGCGCGCGCCCGACAGGTTGTGATCGTCCTTCTCCGGCAGCACGGTGCCGAGCACCGACACGCCGGTGCGCATCACGTCCATCGGATGCGCGGCGGCGGGGATCCATTCGAGCGCGGCCTTGACGTTCGCGGGCAGGCCGCGCAAGCCTTTGAGCTTCGTCTTGTAGGCGGTCAGTTCGGCCTGGGTCGGCAGCTTTTCGTGGACCAGCAGATACGCGATCTCTTCGAATTCGCACGCGCTCGCGATGTCGAGAATGTCGTAGCCGCGGTAGTGCAAGTCATTGCCGGTCTTGCCGACCGTGCACAGCGCGGTGTTGCCCGCCGTTACGCCCGACAGGGCGACGGATTTCTTCGGTTTGAAGCCGCTTTGTGCGCCAGCGGCTTGCGTCGTCTCACTCATCTCCCGCCTTCTCCTGTATGCCTGCTGCTAGCTGCTGCGTGAATTGCTGTCTGAGCCATCGCGCTCACGATGCCGACTGTCCGTTAGCGCCCACTTCCGCGAACAGCGGCGCGGCCTCTTGCGGAACGGCGCGGCCCGTGGTTTGCGCGCGGCGCAGCACCGACCAGTAATAGCGGTAGCTCGCGCGGTCGTGCAACGTGTCGTGATGGCGCGTCGGTCCCCAGTGCGCGGACTGCGCAGCCAGCAGGATTTCGGCCGCCGTGGCGATTTCTTCGTCGCGCGGGGCGAACGCGGCGACGATCGCCTCGATCTGCGCCGGGTGAATGCTCCACATCCGCGTGTAGCCGAACTCGTTGCGAGCGCGCGCGGCGTCGTTCGCGACCACGCGCATGTCGCGCACTTCCGTGCTGACGTTGTGCGACGGCACTTTGCCGTGCGCATGGCAGGCCGCCGAGATTTCCAGCTTCGCGCGCCGCACCAGCGGATGATCGAACTGGCCCGGCGAGCGCATCGCGGTATCGGGAATCGCGCCGTCGTGCGCGGAAACGAAATCCATCAGGCCGAAGCTCAGTGCTTCGACGCCCGGCAGTGCGGCCAGGTCGAACACGCGCGTGAGCGCGCCGTGGGTTTCGACCAGCAGTTGCACCGGCACCGGTTGCGCGATGCCCAGTTCGCGCCGCGTCGCCTCGATGAACGCGACCATTTCGGCGGCATCGGGGACGTGGCGGATTTTCGGCAGAGTGATGTAAGCAGGTGCTCGCTTCGCGGCGCGCAGGATCAGACGCACGTCGTCACGCCAATGCGGGTGGTCGAAGTCGTGAATGCGCACGCCGACGCGGCCGAAGCGGTCATGCTCGCTGCCGAGCAGCGACGCGACCAGCTCCGCATGTTCCGCCTCGCGGCCGACTTGCGCGCCGTCTTCGCAATCGAGCGTGATGTCGAATACCGGCCCCAGTTGCTGCTGCAACGTGAGCGATTTCAGCATCAGCTTTTCGCTGCCGGCGTAGTGATCGCAGGCAGGCAGCACAGCGGGCGGCACTTCGCCGTCAAACAGCACTTCGGCGGGTGTGAGGGCGCGCATCTTCGGCGTCAGGGGCGTGGGTGGTGATTAGAGAAAATCTGATTCGGTCGCGTTCTGTCCGGCCACCGTGGGGTGGTAACAAAACGCGTTCGGATCAGCGGTGAAACACTGCATTCGCGCGAAAAAAACCGGAACCCGCCGCGGTGACGCTACGGAGTTCCGGTTCATCGGCATCTAGTGCTTAGCCGAGCAGGTGCTGAACGCCTTCGCGCTCTTCCAGCAGTTCCTGCAGCGTGCCGTCCATCTTTTCGCGCGAGAACGCGTCGATTGCCAGACCTTCGACGCGCTTGTACTCGCCGTTTTCGCACGTGACCGGCACACCGTAGATGATGTCTTCCGGAATGCCATACGAGCCGTCCGACGGAATGCCCATCGTGACCCACTTGCCGTTCGTGCCGAGGACCCAGTCACGCACGTGGTCGATTGCAGCGTTAGCCGCCGACGCCGCCGACGACAGGCCGCGCGCTTCGATGATCGCCGCACCGCGCTTGCCGACGGTCGGGATGAACGTGTTGCGGTTCCATTCTTCGTCGTTGATCAGCTTGGTCAGGTCCTGACCTTCCGCCGTTGCAACGCGGAAGTCCGGGTACATGGTCGGCGAGTGGTTGCCCCACACAGCCAGCTTTTCGATCGACGCGACCGGCTTGCCCGACTTGGCAGCCAGTTGCGACAGTGCGCGGTTGTGGTCCAGACGCAGCATCGCGGTGAAGTTCTTCTTCGGCAGATCCGGCGCCGACTTCATTGCGATGTAGGCGTTCGTGTTGGCCGGGTTGCCGACCACCAGCACCTTCACGTCACGGCTTGCAACGTCGTTCAGCGCCTTGCCCTGAACCGTGAAAATTTCAGCGTTGGCCGACAGCAGGTCCTTACGCTCCATGCCTTTCGAACGCGGACGCGCGCCGACCAGCAGGGCCACGTCTGCATCCTTGAATGCGACCTTCGGGTCGTCGGTGATCACGACGCCCGACAGCAGCGGGAATGCGCAATCATCCAGTTCCATCACGACGCCTTTGACGGCGCCTTGCGCTTGCGGCAGGTCGAGCAGTTGCAGGATGACCGGTTGATCCTTGCCGAGCAGATCGCCATTGGCGATGCGGAACAGCAGGGAGTAAGCGATTTGACCTGCGGCGCCGGTGACGGCAACGCGCTTTGCGGGCTTAGCCATTGAGAAATCTCCAGGACGATGCGTTAGACGCTAAGGAAAACGCCATTCTATATGCGCGTTCAGCGAAGCGTTATGAAACACGGCGGAATTCACTGTTCGCGCCCGGACTCGCAATTTGCCGAGGCCGGGCGGCGCGAATGCGGCAAGACCGCCATGCCGGAAACCTGTACTGCCGAGCGTCCTCAGTCGGCGCTTCACGTCAGCCTCCGAGGGGCGATTCCACGATCCCCCAAGGGGACTTCCTTCGGGGCGGGGGACTTCCCGCGGAGCGGAAAACGCCGGGCGGCCCAGTGTTTTCTCGAGAGGACGGGAACGGGACTTCGAGACGCCGGGTAGCCGCTGCACGGTGCGGGCTCCTGCAAACAGCGCGTTTCGGCAAGCGTCTGACCCACGGATGGCGGCGAATCGAAACTTGAACTGCGAGGGAACAGCATGTGCAGAGTGGCTGCCGGCGCGTCGCGGGGCTGCATTAAACAGCCGCCGAAAAAACCCGCAAACCCTTGCTCGACAAGGAGTGTAGGAGTCGTCAGACACAAAGTCAACATTATCTTATGTCTTATATAAGACACATCTATTGCGGGGAAAACCCTAGACGCACCCCAGCCCTTTATGATGAAATGCGCGGATGAATTCGAACCCGGCGAACACCACCAACCCGAGCGGCCAAGGGGCCGCGGGAGAAGGTGTATCCAATGCCGCTCCCGCTGCGTCGCCTACTTTCAGCCCGTTGTATCAGCAGATCAAGGGGCTGATTACGCAGAGTCTCGAAGGCGGCGAATGGAAGCCGGGCGAGATCATTCCTAGTGAAGTCGAATTGGCGGCAAGATACAAGGTCAGTCAGGGCACGGTGCGCAAAGCAATCGACGAGCTTGCCGCCGACAACCTGCTGGTGCGCCGCCAGGGAAAGGGCACCTTTGTCGCAACGCACAACGAGGATCGCGCCCAGTTTCGTTTCCTGAGGTTGCTGGCCGAAGACGGCGCGGAACACCCGCACGTGAGCCGCCTGCTCGAATGCCGGCGTTTGCGCGCTTCAGCGGACATCGCGAGGCAACTCGATCTGAAGCCGGCCGAACCGGTCGTGCTGATCAAGCGCTTGCTGCAGTTCGACGGCGAAATCACCGTACTCGACGAAATCTGGCTGCCCGGCGCCGTGTTCCGCGGACTCACGCTCGAACGGCTGTCGGAGTACAAGGGTCCCCTCTACGCGATGTTCGAGACGGAATTCGGCACCCGCATGATCCGCGCGACGGAGAAGATCCGCGCGGTGGCGGCCGAGCCGTCGGTGGCCGACCTGCTGCGCGTGCCGGCGGGTTTTCCGTTGCTGTCGGTCGAGCGCGTGTCCTATACATACGGGGACCGGCCGGTTGAAGTCCGGCGAGGTTGGTATGTCACAACCGGGTATTACTATCAGAACGATCTGAGCTGAATCGGGCTGGATCGAGGTGCGCATCCCACGCGCGCGCCTGTTTGACGGCGCCTTTATCGCGCGCACTGTAACGGACCTGTAGTGGTTTTCGCTGCAGCGCGATATGAAAAGGCGCTAAAATTGCGGATTAGTGTGACTACATAGTAGGGGTCTAGCATGGCTGAAGCCGTAAAAAAACCGAGGCCGGAATTCCGGAACATCGGTATTGGGCAAATATTGACGGCATACCGTCTCCCGCTAGCGGGGCGAGTGTCGATCCTGCACCGCTTGAGCGGTGGTCTGCTGTTTGTTTTTCTTCCGTTCCTGCTGTACCTCTTTGATCAGAGCCTGACTTCCGAATTGAGTTTCGAAGTCTTCAAAGGTTTCCTCTCCAACATCATCGTCAAGCTCATCACGCTGGTTCTCGCGTGGGCTTTCCTGTTTCACTTCTGCGCCGGCATCCGTCACCTCGTGATGGATACCAACCACAACGCGGTGACGAAGGAAAAAGGCAAGTCGACCTCGATCGTGGTCCTCGTCGTGTCGTCGCTGCTCACCATTGCATTCGCGGCAAAACTGTTCGGAGCATTCTAAAAAATGTCAGCTAATAACCGAATCGGTTCGAAGCGTCTCGTCGTCGGCGCGCATTACGGTCTGCGCGACTGGCTCGCGCAACGCATCACCGCCGCCGTGATGGCGGTCTACACGGTGATCCTGCTCGCGTGGTTCTTCGGCGCGCACGATTTCTCGTACGACGGCTGGGCGTCGATCTTCGCGACGCAATGGATGAAGCTCGCCACGTTTGTCACGCTGCTGTCGCTGTTCTATCACGCGTGGGTTGGTATCCGCGACATCTGGATGGACTATGTGAAGCCCGTTGGCGTGCGCCTGTTGCTTCAGGCGCTGACGATCGTCTGGCTGCTCGCATGTGCGGGCTACGCTGCGCAGATTCTCTGGAGAGTGTAAAAGAATGGCTGCAATCAAGAATTCTCTGCCGCGTCGCAAGTTTGACGTGGTTATCGTCGGCGCAGGCGGCTCGGGGATGCGCGCTTCGCTGCAACTCGCGCGCGCCGGTCTGTCGGTGTGCGTGCTGTCCAAGGTGTTCCCGACGCGTTCGCACACGGTCGCGGCACAAGGCGGCATCGGCGCCTCGCTTGGCAACATGAGCGAAGACAACTGGCACTATCACTTCTACGACACGATCAAGGGTTCCGACTGGCTCGGCGACCAGGACGCGATCGAGTTCATGTGCCGTGAAGCACCGAATGCAGTCTACGAACTCGAACACTTTGGCATGCCGTTCGACCGTAACGCGGACGGCACGATTTATCAGCGCCCGTTCGGCGGCCACACCGCGAACTACGGCGAAAAGCCGGTGCAACGCGCTTGCGCGGCCGCTGACCGGACCGGTCACGCATTGCTGCACACGCTGTACCAGCAGAACGTCGCGGCCAAGACGCAGTTCTTCGTCGAATGGATGGCGCTGGACCTGATCCGCGACGCCGACGGCGACGTGCTCGGCGTGACCGCGCTGGAAATGGAAACCGGCGACGTCTACATCCTCGAAGGCAAGACCACGCTGTTCGCTACGGGCGGCGCGGGCCGGATCTTCGCGGCATCGACCAACGCGTTCATCAACACCGGTGACGGCCTGGGCATGGCCGCGCGTTCGGGCATCGCGCTGCAAGACATGGAATTCTGGCAATTCCACCCCACCGGCGTGGCCGGCGCGGGCGTGCTGATTACCGAAGGCGTGCGTGGTGAAGGCGGCATTCTGCGCAACTCGAACGGCGAGCGTTTCATGGAACGCTACGCGCCTACTTTGAAGGATCTGGCACCGCGCGATTTCGTTTCGCGTTCGATGGACCAGGAAATCAAGGAAGGCCGCGGCGTGGGTCCGAACAAGGATCACGTGCTGCTCGACCTGTCGCACATCGGGGCAGAGACGATCATGAAGCGTCTGCCGTCGATCCGCGAAATCGCGATGAAGTTTGCGAACGTCGATTGCATCAAGGAACCGATTCCGGTTGTGCCGACCATCCACTACCAGATGGGCGGGATCCCGACGAACATCAACGGTCAGGTCGTCGGTACGCCGAGGGGTCACGAAGAGGTCGTCAACGGTTTCTACGCTGTGGGCGAATGCTCGTGTGTGTCGGTGCACGGCGCGAACCGCCTCGGCACGAACTCGCTGCTCGACCTTGTGGTGTTCGGCCGCGCGGCCGGCAACCACATCGTCAAGCACGTGAAGGACACGAAGGAGCACAAGCCGCTGCCGGCCGACGCCGCCGACTTCGCGCTGTCGCGTCTGGACAAGCTCGACAAGTCCTCGTCGGGCGAGTACGCGCAGTCGGTCGCGAACGACATCCGCAGCACGATGCAGGGGCATGCTGGCGTGTTCCGCACGTCGGAGCTGCTGTCCAAGGGCGTCGAGCGCATCCGTGAAGTGGCTGAACGTGTCGACAATATCCATCTGAAGGACAAGTCGAAGGTCTTCAACACGGCCCGTATCGAAGCGCTGGAAGTGGCGAACCTGATCGAAGTGGCACGCGCCACGATGGTCTCCGCCGAAGCGCGCAAGGAAAGCCGTGGCGCGCACGCGCAGAACGACTTCGAACATCGCGACGACGAAAACTGGCTGCGCCATACGCTGTGGTTCAGCGAAGGCGACCGCCTCGACTACAAGCCGGTTCACATGAAACCGCTGACCGTCGAATCGGTGCCGCCGAAAGCGCGTACCTTCTAAGGCACAAGTCAAAGGAATTCAGAAATGGCAAAGCGTACATTTGAAATTTACCGCTACGACCCGGATAAGGATGCGGCTCCCCGCATGCAAACGTATGAGATCGAAATCGACTCGCACGAACGCATGCTGCTCGACGCGTTGATCAAGCTGAAGGCAATGGACGAGACCTTGTCGTTCCGCCGTTCGTGCCGCGAAGGCGTTTGCGGTTCGGATGCGATGAACATCAACGGCAAGAACGGTCTGGCCTGCTTGCAGAACATGAACGACCTGCCGCAAAAGATCGTGCTGCGTCCGCTGCCGGGCCTGCCGGTCGTGCGCGACCTGATCTGCGACTTCACGCAGTTCTTCAACCAGTATCACTCGATCAAGCCGTACCTGATCAACGATACGCCGCCGCCGGAAAAGGAACGCCTGCAGTCGCCGGAAGAACGCGACGAGTTGGATGGCCTCTACGAATGTATTCTGTGCGCTAGCTGCTCGACCTCGTGCCCAAGCTTCTGGTGGAATCCGGATAAGTTCGTCGGCCCGGCAGGTCTATTGCAAGCCTACCGTTTCATCGCGGACAGCCGCGACGAAGCGACGGGTGAACGCCTCGACAACCTGGAAGATCCGTATCGTCTGTTCCGTTGCCACACCATCATGAATTGCGTCGACGTTTGCCCGAAGGGCCTGAACCCGACCAAGGCGATTGGCAAGATCAAGGAATTGATGGTTCGCCGCGCTGTCTGAGATGGACGAAATATCGCATCAGTCCGACCCTCTCCGCCGCGCGCGCCTTCGCTGGCGTGCGCGGCGGGGCCTGCTGGAAAACGATCTGATCTTTGAACGTTTTTTCGGCCGATATGAGCATGACCTCAGCGATGCCGATGTGGGCGCACTCACGCGCCTGCTCGAGCTGAGCGATAACGACCTGATGGACTTGCTGCTGGTGCGCAAGGAACCGGAAGGCGAGCTTGCCGACCCGGATGTGATCCGGGTGCTGGAGCTGCTGCGCAACGCTTAAGCGCAGCCAGTCCGTTGTCCCGGGCGTGCAATTATCGAAAACCTGTATCCATACTTCGATTGAGGATGTGCTATGACCCCGTCAGATGTTAAAGCCACGCTATCGTTCAGCGACAATTCGCCGAGCGTTGAAATGCCGATTTACAAGGGCACACTCGGCCCGGATGTGATCGACATTCGTAAACTTTACGGCCAGACCGGCAAGTTCACGTACGACCCGGGCTTCATGTCGACGGCGGCGTGCAATTCGGCGATCACCTACATTGACGGCGACAAGGGCGAGCTGCTGTACCGCGGCTACCCGATCGACAACCTGGCCGAAAACGCCGACTTCCTCGAAAGCTGCTATCTGCTGCTGAAGGGCGAACTGCCCAACGCAAAGCAGAAAGAAGAGTTCGTCAACACCGTCACCAAGCACACGATGGTGCACGAGCAGATGCAGTTCTTCTTCCGCGGCTTCCGTCGCGATGCGCACCCGATGGCGATTCTGGTCGCCGCAGTCGGCGCGCTGTCGGCGTTCTATCACGACTCGCTCGACATCAACAATCCGCGTCACCGTGACGTGTCGGCGATCCGCATGATCGCGAAGCTGCCGACGCTTGTCGCGATGGCGTACAAGTACAGCATCGGCCAGCCGTTCGTTTATCCGAAGAACGACCTGTCGTACAGCGCGAACTTCATGCGCATGATGTTCTCGAACCCGTGCGAAGAGTATCAAGTCAACGACGTGCTGGTGCGCGCGCTCGACCGTATCCTGATCCTGCACGCTGACCACGAGCAGAACGCGTCGACCTCGACCGTGCGTCTCGCGGGTTCGTCGGGTGCGAATCCGTTTGCGTGTATCGCAGCGGGTATCGCCTGTCTGTGGGGTCCGGCGCACGGCGGCGCGAACGAAGCCGCGCTGAACATGCTGGAAGAAATCGGCTCGGTCGACAACATTCCTGAGTTCATCAGGCAGGTGAAGGACAAGAACTCGGGCGTGAAGCTGATGGGTTTCGGCCACCGCGTGTACAAGAACTACGATCCGCGCGCGAAGCTGATGCGCGAAACCTGCCACGAAGTGCTGGAAGAGCTGGGCCTGCACGACGACCCGCTGTTCAAGCTGGCAATGGCGCTGGAAAAGATCGCACTGGAAGACGAATACTTCGTGTCGCGCAAGCTGTACCCGAACGTCGACTTTTACTCGGGCATCGTGCAGCGCGCACTGGGCATCCCGACGTCGATGTTCACGTGTATCTTCGCGATGGCGCGTACGGTCGGCTGGATTGCGCAGTGGAACGAAATGATTGCCGATCCTGAACAGAAGATCGGGCGCCCGCGTCAGTTGTTCATTGGCGAGACGCAACGTGAAGCGAAGCCGATCGCGCAACGTTGATCGAGATTGAGTCTGCGTAGTTCGTAGCGGTTGGTTTGTTGCGAACGCGCGTGGAGTCTGCACTGATAGGAAACGCCTCAACGGGCTTTACCGTTGGGGCGTTTTGTTTTTGCGACGCGGCGCGGCATGTGCTGTGGCGTTGCGGCGCCCACGCATCAGCCAGGCGTGCGCGCCTGGCGAGTTCGCCGTCGCGGCCGTTCGAGCGAAGGCGGGCGCGTCTCCAGATTGAGCGGCGCGGCGGCCGCATCCTTTGGTGCATGGCCGTGTGTTTCGAAATGGCGGCGATAGGCACTCGGCGTCATGCCGCGCGCCGACAGGAACTGTCGATTGAAATTGGCGAGGTTTGGAAAGCCGGCCTTCGTGGCGATCAGCGCGATGGGCCAGCCTGTGCCCGTCAATTGCCGCGCTGCATAGCCGATGCGCAGCCGGCTCAGATAGCGTCCGACACTTTCGCCCACGTGCCGCAAGAAGTAGCGGTGCAAGGAGCGCTCCGAGAGGTTAGCCACGTCACATAGTTCGGCGACGCGCAGCGGTTCGTGGAAACGCCGGTCGAGCAGATCGAGCACGCGATTCAGACGCTCGGCTTCCGATGCGCTTCTGCCCGGCGTGACAGTTGGCGCGCCGGTGACTCGTTGCGATGCGAGCGGTGATGGAGCTGAAGGGGTAGACGACGTACCGGGCACCGTCTGCACTGCCCCACCTCGCCGAGCATCATGAACGCCCGTGCGCCGATGCGCAGCCGGCGACGCCAGCGGCTCCGATTCCGCCTCAGCAAGAAACGCGAGCACCTCCAGCACAGCACCCAGCCGCACACGCGGCGACTCATCCAGCAACGCGTCCCTCTGCCCGCGCATCATCGTCGCGGCTTCGTTCGCGAACCGGAGCCCCGGCGCGCCGCGCCTGAGCAGCGTGCGCAGCGCGGCGAATTCCGGGCAGCAATCAGCCATCCGTCGCGCCCAATCGCCGCTGAACCAGACCACGATCGCCACCTGCGGCTCTCGCGCGTCGATTGGCTCCGTGGACGCCCACGTGTGCGGCATGTCTGGCGGCACGAGCACGAGATCGTCGCCGCAATAATCGGCGATATGGTCGCCAATGAAGCGGCGGCCACGGCTGTTCATCGTCAGCGTGAGTTCGTATTCGGGATGGTGGTGCCATTCGAACGGGATCTGCGCGAGTTGCCGATGGTAGACGCGAATCGAGCAGCCATCGGGAATGGTGACGCGTTCGTATTGAGGTTTCACAGGACGCACCCTGGCCGCATGGAAGATATGGCGACGAATGTCCAAATTGTATCGGTAATTGGCCGGAAAAGATGCGTTTAGCGCGTCGAAGCCCCGTACTCTGAGCGCAGGTCAGGCCCATACAGAATCCAAGGAGACAGCATCATGCCCCTCGTCATCGACGACATTCCCGAGGCAGTTCGCGCTACCAAACGCGCATTGCGCGCCGCATTGCCCAACTACACCGAAGTCTTCAACGAAGTCGAAGACGCGATCCGCCAGCAGGTCGACGCGATTCGCCGCGACCGCGAGCAAGGACGCGATGCGATTCCCGTGCTCGACTACGCGTCGATTGTTTCCGGCGAGGTCGATCCGCGCACGATCGCCGGCATCAAAACGCGCGGCGCGTGCGTGGTGCGCGGCGTCTTCGACCGGCAGCAGGCGAGCGACTGGAACAACGAAATCGCCGATTACGTGCGGCGTAACAACCTCGACGACAAGCTCGCGCATCGTGCCGAGGACAAATACTTCGGCAACCTGTCGTCGAGCAAGCCGCAGATTTACGGCGTCTACTGGTCGAAGCCGCAGACCGCCGCGCGCCAGTCCGAGCAACTGGCGAACACGCGCGTGTTTCTGAACCGCCTGTGGACCTCGGAGAGCGACGGCAAGCGGCACTTCGATCCCGACCGCGTGCCCGTCTACGCGGACCGAATTCGTCGCCGGCCGCCGGGCTCGGAGTCGTTGGGTCTGTCGCCGCATGTCGATGGCGGCTCCGTCGAGCGCTGGCTCGATCCGAATTTTCAGAAGGTGTACCGGCATGTGTTGTCGGGCAACTGGCGCGCGTACGATCCGTTCGATGCTGCTCACCGCCCCGACGTGCAGGAGATTCCATCGCCGGCGGTGTGTTCGATGTTCCGCACCTTCCAGGGCTGGACCGCGCTGACGCCACAAGGCCCGGGCGACGGCACCTTGCAGTTGATCCCGATCGCCAACGCAATGGCCTACGTGATTCTGCGGGCGCTGCAGGACGACGTTCCCGACGACGACCTCTGCGGCGCGCAACCGGCCCGCGCGCTGTCGATCCAGCCGGCCTGGCACGGCCTGTTGCTCGAAGCGGTCACGCCCATCCCGCAGATGCAGCCAGGCGACGCTGTGTTCTGGCACTGCGATGTCGTGCATTCGGTCGAGGATGCGCATCGTGGCAGCGGCTACAGCAATGTGATGTACATCTCGTCCGCGCCGTGGTGCGCGAAAAACGACGCGTATTTGAAGCGCCAGTTGCCGAGCTTCCTGCGCGGCGAAAGCCCGCCTGATTTCCCCGCCGATCACTTCGAGACGGACTTCATCGGCCGCGCTCAGGAGAGCGATTTGACGCCGCTGGGGCGTGCGCAACTCGGCTTCGATCTCTCACGTTGAACATGCGTGCGCGTGACGGCGCACGACGCCGCCGCCACGCGCACCGTTTCCGGGTAACGTCGATACAGGTATCGGCACTACCACCCAACTCTATGTTTTTTATCGGTTTTTTAGCCGATTGAAGGGCCCACGGCGGAGCGCTGCGTGGCATAATCGACCGACACAGTCAGCCCGCAGTCATTACTACCCCGCATACACCATGGCACAGACTCTCTACGACAAATTGTGGAACACGCACGTGGTCCACACGGAAGAAGACGGCACGACGATTCTCTATATCGACCGTCAACTGCTGCACGAAGTGACCAGCCCGCAGGCGTTCGAAGGCCTGAAGCTGGGCAAGCGGCCGGTCTGGCGCATCAGCGCGAACCTGGCTGTCTCGGACCACAACGTCCCGACCACGGACCGCACGCACGGCATCGCCGACCCGGTGTCGAGGCTGCAAGTCGACACCCTCGATTCGAACTGCGACGCCTACGGCATTACGCAGTTCAAGATGAACGACATGCGTCAGGGCATCGTGCACATCATCGGGCCGGAGCAGGGCGCCACGCTGCCGGGCATGACGATCGTCTGCGGTGACTCGCACACGTCCACGCACGGTGCGTTCGGCGCGCTGGCGCATGGCATCGGCACGTCGGAAGTGGAGCACGTGCTGGCCACGCAAACGCTCTTGCAGAAGAAAAGCAAGAACATGCTGATCAAGGTCGAAGGCCAGTTGCCGCGCGGCTGCACCGCGAAAGACATCGTGCTTGCGATCATCGGCAAGATCGGCACGGCGGGTGGCACCGGCTACGCAATCGAGTTCGGCGGATCGACGCTCCGCGCGTTGTCGATGGAAGGCCGCATGACGGTCTGCAACATGGCGATCGAAGCAGGCGCGCGCGCCGGCATGGTCGCGGTCGACGACACCACCGTCGAATACCTGAAGGGCCGCCCGTTCTCGCCGCAGGGTGTGGAGTGGGATCACGCGGTCGAGTACTGGAAGCAGTTCAAGTCGGACGACGGTGCGCAATTCGATCGCGTGGTCGAACTGAACGCCGCGGAAATCGTGCCGCAAGTCACGTGGGGCACGTCGCCGGAAATGGTCACGGCCGTGGACGGCCGCGTGCCGGACCCGGAACGCGAAAAGGACCCGGTCAAGCGCGATGCGATGGAGCGCGCGCTGAAGTACATGGCGCTCGAACCGAATGCGCCGATCGAATCGATCAAGCCGGATAAAATCTTCATTGGGTCGTGCACCAACGCGCGCATTGAAGACATTCGCGCCGCGGCTTACGTGGTGAGGAAACTGGGCCGCCGCGTCGCGCCGAACATCCGTCTGGCGATGGTGGTGCCGGGTTCGGGCCTCGTGAAGGCGCAGGCCGAGCGCGAAGGCCTCGACAAGGTCTTTACCGACGCCGGTTTCGAATGGCGCGAGCCGGGCTGCTCGATGTGTCTCGCGATGAACGCCGACCGGTTGGATCCGGGCGAGCGTTGCGCGTCCACGTCGAACCGTAATTTCGAAGGTCGTCAGGGCGCCGGTGGCCGCACCCACCTCGTGAGCCCCGCGATGGCCGCGGCTGCGGCGATCGAAGGGCATTTCGTCGACATTCGCAAGCTTGGATAAATCGCATGATGAAGAACATGAATCGCACCACTCTATTGCGCCGCTTTGCACTCGGTACGCTGGCCGGGCTATTGCTCGGTCTGGCCGGCTGCAACACGGTGCACGGATTCGGCCAGGACATGTCTCACCTCGGCAATTCGATCAGCAATCACGCTGAGAAATAAGCGGTTTTTGATTGTTGCCGGCGATGCGGCGAGCGGCTTTCCGGCCGCCGCCCGCGTTGCCCGGTCTTGAAACAGGCGCAAGCGTCATGGATAAATTCATCGTACACACCGGCGTCGTGGCGCCGCTCGATCGCGACAACGTCGACACGGACGCGATCATTCCGAAACAATTCCTGAAGTCGATCAAGCGCACGGGCTTCGGTCCGAACGCGTTCGACGAGTGGCGTTACCTCGACCACGGCGAACCGGGCCAGGACAACTCGAAGCGTCCGCTGAATCCGGATTTCGTGCTGAATCAGCCGCGTTACCAGGGCGCATCGGTGCTGCTGGCGCGCAAGAACTTCGGCTGCGGCAGCTCGCGTGAGCACGCGCCGTGGGCGTTGCAGCAATACGGCTTTCGCGCGCTGATCGCGCCGAGCTTCGCCGACATCTTCTACAACAACTGCTTCAAGAACGGCCTGCTGCCGATCGTGCTGACCGAACAGCAAGTCGATCACCTGTTCAATGAAACGTATGCGTTCAACGGCTTCGAGCTGACCGTCGACCTGGAAGCGCAAGTCGTGCGCACGTCGGACGGCAGCGTCGAATATCCGTTTGAGGTCGCCGGGTTCCGCAAGTACTGCCTGCTGAACGGTTTCGACGATATCGGCCTGACGCTGCGTCACGCGGACAAGATTCGCCAGTTCGAAGCGGAGCGCATCGCGAAGCAGCCGTGGCTGAATCACCGCATCGTCGGATAAGCGCGTGAGGGCCTACGGCCCGCGCGCTGATTCGCGCTCAACAGTCTCGAAGAAAATCATCAAGGAATTGGCATGAAGATCGCAGTGTTGCCGGGCGACGGCATCGGTCCCGAAATCGTCAAGGAAGCCGTGAAGGTCCTGAACGTGCTCGGCGAAAAGTTCGAACTCGAAGAAGCGCCGGTTGGCGGCGCGGGCTACGAAGCGAAGGGCCACCCGCTGCCCGATTCAACGCTGGCGCTGGCGAAAGAAGCCGACGCTATTCTGTTCGGCGCCGTCGGTGACTGGAAGTACGACAAGCTCGAACGCGCGCTGCGTCCGGAGCAGGCGATTCTTGGCCTGCGCAAGCACCTGGAGCTGTTTGCGAACTTCCGTCCGGCAATCTGCTATCCGCAGCTCACCGGCGCGTCGTCGTTGAAGGAGGAGATCGTCTCGGGTCTCGACATCCTGATCGTGCGCGAACTGAACGGCGACATCTACTTCGGCGCGCCGCGCGGCGTGCGCGAAGCGCCGGACGGGCTGTTCGCCGGCGCGAAGGAAGGCTTCGACACAATGCGTTATTCGGAACCGGAAGTGCGCCGTATCGCGCACGTCGCCTTCCAGGCAGCGCAAAAGCGCGGCAAGAAGCTGACCTCGGTGGATAAAGCCAACGTGCTCGAAACGTCGCAGTTCTGGAAAGACGTGATGATCGACGTGTCGAAGGAATACGCGGACGTCGAGCTGTCGCACATGTACGTCGACAACGCCGCGATGCAGCTGGTAAAGGCGCCGAAGTCGTTCGACGTGATCGTCACCGGCAATATGTTCGGCGACATTCTGTCGGACGAGGCGGCCATGCTGACGGGCTCGATCGGCATGCTGCCGTCGGCGTCGCTCGACAAGAATAACAAGGGCTTGTATGAGCCGTCACACGGCTCCGCGCCGGATATCGCCGGCAAGGGCGTGGCCAATCCGCTGGCTACCATCCTGTCGGCGGCGATGATGCTGCGCTATTCGCTGAACAAGGCGGAGCAGGCCGATCGCATCGAAAGCGCGGTGAAGAAGGTGCTCGAGCAAGGCTATCGCACGGGCGACATTCTCACGCCGGGTTGCAAGCAGGTGGGCACCGCCGCGATGGGCGACGCGGTCGTCGCAGCGCTGTAAGCGCGTTGCACTCAACGCGGTAATGGGGTCGTCAAACGGCCTTTAAAACGCAAATCGGCCTCGAAACAGGCCGATTTGCGCGCAATACGGACGGCAGCGGTGAATGACGTCGCCAGATTCCGGTTTTCGTGTATATTGGAGCGATGGCGCAGATCTCCCAAATCTCCTCGATTTCCAAACTGCACGGCAAAACGGCCCGTTCGGTTGAGTTCGCCATTACCATCGAAACGCTCATTAAAACGATTACCCCGAAAACGATCACGAAACGCTGATCGTCCGTCGTGCCCGCTCATCTTCCCCGCGCGGTCACTGCGGGCAAAGATGCGGGGAAGTTTCCACTCGAAGGGTATGAAGTCATGAACGTAGGTCTCGTAGGTTGGCGCGGCATGGTCGGCAGCGTCCTGATGCAACGCATGCAACAGGAAGGCGATTTCGACTTGATCGAACCGGTGTTTTTCAGCACCAGCAACGCGGGCGGCAACGCGCCGTCGTTCGCCAAAAACGAGACCAAGCTCAAAGATGCGACAAGCATCGAAGACCTGAAGAAGTGCGAAGCGATCATCTCCTGCCAGGGCGGCGACTACACGAACGAAGTATTCCCGAAGCTGCGCGCGGCGGGGTGGAACGGTTACTGGATCGACGCGGCTTCGTCGCTGCGCATGAAGGATGACGCGGTCATCATTCTCGATCCGGTCAACCTCGACGTGATCAAGAACGCGCTGGTCAAGGGCCAGAAGAATTTCATCGGCGGCAACTGCACGGTCAGCCTGATGCTGATGGCGCTCGGCGGCCTGTTCCGCGAAAACCTCGTCGACTGGATGACGGCCATGACGTATCAGGCCGCCTCTGGCGCGGGCGCGCAAAACATGCGTGAACTGCTGCAACAAATGGGCACGCTGTATGGTGCCGCCAAGGAAGACCTGGCTGATCCGTCGTCGGCGATTCTCGACATCGACCGCCGCGTGTTGAGCGCGATGAACAGCGACCGCATGCCGACCGACCACTTCGGCGTGCCGCTCGCCGGCTCGCTGATTCCGTGGATCGACAAGGACCTCGGCAACGGCATGTCGAAGGAAGAGTGGAAGGGCGGCGCTGAAACCAACAAGATTCTCGGCAAGCCGGCCATGGGCACGCCCGGTTCGATCCCGGTCGACGGTCTGTGCGTGCGCATCGGCGCGATGCGCTGCCACTCGCAGGCGCTGACCATCAAGCTGAACAAGGACGTGCCGCTCGACGAGGTGAACAGCATCCTCGCGTCGGGCAATGACTGGGTGAAGGTCGTGCCGAACGAGCGCGAAGCGTCGATGCGCGATTTGTCTCCGGCAGTGGTGACGGGCACGCTGACGGTGCCGGTCGGCCGGGTGCGCAAGCTCGCGATGGGCGGCGAATATCTGTCGGCCTTCACGGTCGGCGATCAGTTGCTGTGGGGCGCGGCTGAACCGCTGCGTCGCATGCTTCGCATTGTGCTCGACAAGTAAAGTAAACTACGCGCTCATGACGCGTAGAAAACTCAAGAAGCGTCGCGCTTGCGCGGCGCTTTTTTCATTGTGTGCTCCGATTATCTTGACTCTTTCAAACCGCAAAAAAGGGCTGCGCGCTGACGCGCCTGGAGTCCCGATGAACCTTCGACTCTCATCCCTTCGGGCTATGTCCAATCATCAAGATAAGGGCCGTTTGACGGGCCGCCCGGTGGCCGCTTTGGCTTTGGCGCTGGCCGGCGCCGGCATGGGCAACGCGCTTGCCGCGCCCGGCGATGCCGCGAGCGCGCCGGACGCCGCGTCCGTTTCATATGCGGCCGGCAGTCAATACACAGTGCGGCCAGGGCAATCATTGAACGACGTGGCGATTGCGGTCACGCAGTCGCACGATCTGGCGACGCTCGCACGCGCGACGCGCGCATTGTTCGATGCGAATCCGAACGCGTTCATGAGCCATGATCCGAGCCGGCTGCGCGTTGGAGCGGTGTTGACGGTGCCGGCGCTGGATGCCTCCGGGGCTTTGGCCGCTTCTTCGGCGGCTGTGCAAGCGGCTGCGGGCGCGTCTGCGCCGAGTACGGCGGCGGCGGCTGATGCGGCGAGCGCCGCCGCTCAGGTCAATGCGGCTGCGGCAAGTGCGGCGGCTCATGCTGCTGCGCCGGCTGCCCCTGCGGTATCGGGGACGGCCAGCACGCCGGCCGAAGCAAGCTCGGCACCGGCCGGCGCGGCTGTAGGCGGCGCGGTTTCGTCAGCGCCGGCAGCGGGCTCGCAGGCGGCGGCATCGTCCTCGGCCAGCGGCGTACACGAGTGGTCGGGTGCGATTCAACCGACGGCGAGCGAGCCTGCCGCTGGCGCTCAGCCGCAAGCCCCCGGAACGGCTCCGGCGGCAGCTGGTGCACAGCCTGCATCGCAGCCGCGTGCGAAGGTCTCCAGCTTGCAGCAATTGCTCGCGCTGAAGAACCGCGTGCTGATGGAATTGCAGAAGCATGGCATCGGTGGTGCGCCGGTGGCGACCAGCGGCACTGCGCCTACAGGCGAGGCGAAGCCGGTGGCGGGTGCGTCATCGGCGGGGCCGGCTGGGACGGGGCATGGCGCGGCTGCGGTGGTACCCGCGCCGACTAGTGGCGGCATGTCGCAAATGGAATTGAGCATCGCGGCGGCGATTGGCGCGGCGTTGGTTGTGCTGCTCGCGGCTTTGCGCATGCGTCGGCGCAAGCGTGAGGCTGGTGCGGCGGCTGAGGCTACGTCCGCGGAATCCGATATGGCGGCGTCGGCGCGGGCAAGCGACCCGCAGGGCAGCGTTGCGACACGCGGACAGACGCTTGCGAGCGAAGTAGCGGGCACGAATGACGGTGAGTCAGTGCGCCATGCGGCGGCGTTGGCAGCGGCGGAGCGTGCGGCAGCCGAGCAGTCAGTAGCTGAACGCGCGGCCGCCGAAAAAGCCGCAGCGGACCGCGCGGCAGCAGAGACAGCAGCGCAACAGGCCATGGCCGAGCCAGCCGCAGAACACCTAGCTCGCACAGACTCTTTCACCGAAGAACACACGCCACTCGAACAAAGCGGGCAAGAACCTCCCGCGTCTCACGCGTACGTCGAACCAGCGCAACCAGCCGCGAAAGTCCCTGAACCCGCCGAAAGCGCTTTCCCGTCAGAGCCGCTCCCCGCACCTCATCAAGAGCGCATCAACGGCGCGACCACGGCGGCAAGCCTCGCAGCCGCCGCGGAACTCGGCGCCGAAGCGTTGCCGCTGGCGCCGCTCGAACCGGTCGACGAAACCCCGCAACAGGACGATCACGCTCGCCACCCGCAATCGAATGACGAGGCGACGCGGAGCGCGCCGGCCGCGCAACAAGAACCGGCAGCCGAGCCGCAGAATCACCTGAATACCCCAGTACCGGTGATCGATTTCACGCAGCAAAACACCGAGCCGCGCACGGCTCCCCCGTTCGTCCAGCCGTCCGACGACGCGTTGTCGAGCACGTTCCCCGAAAGGTCGACGCCAGCTCAGCCTGCGTCGGCACTTCCTGGTGAATTCCCGCGCGATGCCGTCGACGCGTTCAGCAGCCTCGACATGCCGCTGCCGCCGAGAATCGAGTCGCCTGCCGGCACTGAACATGCCCCAACATCTCTGACGACGCAGCCGGTCGCGTCGCCGGAAACCACCGCTCAGCAAGCGTTCGCGCCGCACGAATCGGACGACGACGCCCCGCATATCGCCGATGAAATCGCCGCCGGCACGGCCGGCCACGCAGCCGTCGCGGGCCTGGGCGCGGCCGGCTTCGGCTCGCTGAACCTCGACTTCGACCTCGAACTGCCGCCGAGCCCGGCCCAACCGCTGCCGGCGTTCACGCAGACCGATCTGATCCGTATCGCCCGCAACAAGCTCGATCTGGCCTCCGAGTACATCGAACTGGGCGATCTGTCCGGCGCACGCGCGCTCATCAACGAAGTGATCGAAGCGGACGATCCGGCCACGCGCACCGAGGCCCGCGCGTTGCTCTCGACGCTGGCGCCGTTGTCGTGAAGCGGATTGCATTAGGCGTCCAGTACGACGGCGCGGCGTTCGGCGGTTGGCAGGCGCAACCGCACGGCAGGACGGTGCAGAACGAACTCGAACGGGCACTGCGCGAATTCGCGCAGACGCCCGTGCACACCGTGGTGGCGGGCCGCACGGATGCAGGTGTGCATGGGCTCGGGCAAGTCGTGCATTTCGACACCGAACTCGACCGTCTGGATGTTTCCTGGGTGCGCGGCCCCAACTCGTTTCTGCCGAAGACGATTGGCGTGCAGTGGGCCAAGCCGATGCCCGACGACTTTCATGCGCGCTTTTCGGCGTTCGAGCGGACCTATTACTACGTGCTGTACGTCAGTCCGGTGCGCTCGCCGATGCTGGCGACGCGGGCCGGCTGGGTGCATATGCCGCTCGATGTCGACGCGATGCGGGCCTGCGTCGTCCATCTGCTTGGCGAGCGCGACTTTTCAGCGTTCCGCTCGTCGCAATGCCAGTCGAAAACGCCGGTGAAGCACTTGTACCAGATCGACGTTCGGCCGCAGGGCGACTTCATTCATTTCCGCTTCCGGGCGAATGCGTTCCTGCACCACATGGTGCGCAACCTGATGGGCTGTCTGATCGAAGTGGGACGCGGCCGCCAGCCGCCCGAATGGCTGGCCGAGGTGCTCGCGAGCCGCAGCCGGGAATGCGCCGCGCCGACCTTCATGCCGGACGGCTTGTATCTGGCGCAAGTGGGCTATCCTGAGAAATTCGCCGTGCCCGCGCCGCAAACGGGCAGCGTGCCGTGGAGTACCGTATGGACCGAGCAACCGGAAACATGAAACGAAGCGAAGACCAGGCCCAAGCGGCCGACGCTGCCGCGCAGGAGAACAAGGTGCCACATCGAACGCGCATCAAACTTTGCGGACTGTCGAAACCGGCGGACGTCGCCCACGCGATCGACCTCGGCGCCGACGCGATCGGTCTCGTGTTCTATCCGCCGAGCGCACGCTCGGTCAGCGTCGCGCAAGCGGTCGAACTGGTGCACGATGTGCCGCCGTTCGTGTCGGTGGTCGGCCTGTTCGTCAACGCGACGCCGGAATGGGTTCGCGAAGTGGCGAGCAATGTCGGGCTCACGCTGCTTCAATTTCACGGCGACGAGACCGCCGAGCAATGCGAATCGCTCGCGGGCGTTGCGGGTTTGCCTTGGTTGCGTGCGTTGCGCATTGCGTCGGACACTCGACCGGCCGATTTGGTAAAATCGGCACTTAACTATTCAGCGGCCAGTGGTCTTCTGTTCGACACCCATGTCGAAGGCTATGGCGGCGGCGGGAAGGTTTTCGATTGGTCACTTATTCCAGCAGAGCTCGCGCGTCGGGCCGTTTTGAGTGGTGGGTTGAACGCGCAAAACGTCAGTGATGCGATCCATCGCGTGCGCCCGTACGCGGTCGATGTCTCGAGCGGCATCGAAGTCGCGGGCGCCAAGGGCGTGAAGGATCACGCCCGGATGGCGGCATTCGTGCGCGCGGTGCGCGCAGCCGATGCCGAATGATTCAGGCCAGCGGCTTTCTCGCACGAAAACCGCGCGCCACACTGAGAAGAGTGATCACTATGTATAACTTGCCTGATGAAAGAGGCCATTTCGGCCAATTTGGCGGCGTGTTCGTCGCCGAAACGCTGGTTCACGCGCTCGACGAACTGCGCGAAGCGTACGAGAAATATCAGAAAGATCCCGACTTCGTCGCCGAATATGAGCGCGAGTTGAAGTATTTCGTCGGCCGCCCATCGCCGATTTATCACGCTCAGCGCTGGAGCGAACTGCTCGGCGGCGCGCAGGTTTTCTTCAAACGCGAAGACCTCAATCACACTGGCGCGCACAAGATCAACAACGTGATCGGCCAGGCACTGCTCGCCAAGCGCATGGGCAAACCGCGCGTGATCGCGGAAACCGGCGCTGGCCAGCACGGCGTGGCCACGGCGACCATCGCGGCGCGTTTCGGGATGGAATGCGTGGTTTACATGGGCGCAGAAGACGTGCGACGCCAGGCCGCTAACGTCTACCGCATGAAACTGCTCGGCGCGACCGTGGTGCCAGTGGAATCCGGCTCGCGCACGCTGAAAGACGCACTGAACGAAGCCATGCGCGATTGGGTGACCAACGTCGAAAACACGTTCTACATCATCGGCACGGTGGCGGGCCCGCATCCTTACCCGATGATGGTGCGAGACTTCCAGCGCGTGATCGGCGATGAATGCAAGGTGCAAATGCCGGAACTGGTCGGGCGCCAGCCTGATGTCGTGATCGCGTGTGTTGGCGGCGGTTCGAACGCAATGGGGATCTTTTATCCGTATATCGACGACAGTTCCGTGCAATTGGTCGGCGTCGAAGCGGCCGGCGACGGCATCGAAACCGGCCGTCATGCGGCTTCGCTGATCGGCGGCAGCCCGGGCGTTCTTCATGGCAACCGCACGTATCTGCTTCAGGACGAAAACGGTCAGATCATCGAGACTCATTCGATATCGGCCGGCCTCGACTATCCGGGCGTCGGTCCCGAGCACGCGTGGCTAAAAGAGAACAATCGCGCGCAATATGTCGGTATCACCGACGAAGAGGCACTCAAGGCCTTTCACGATTGCTGCCGCGTCGAGGGCATCATTCCAGCGCTTGAGTCCAGCCACGCGCTGGCCTACGCCGCGAAGCTCGCGCCCACGCTGCCGAAGGATAAGGTCCTGCTGGTCAATCTGTCGGGCCGAGGCGACAAGGACATGCACACGGTCGCCGAGCGATCGGGCATTCAGTTCTGAGCGCCCCGACGATGCGTGACGAGTTCGACGAGCCGCAGCCCGCGAGTGAAACCCAGAATCCGGCCGCCGAGGTAGCGGCGGCCGCGGCACCTGCACTGTTGCTGCCGCACGTGCCGGCTGGCATTCGGCTGTTGAATCGCGATTTTCTGACCGATGTAGCGAACATTCCCGATGCGTCGATCGACCTGATCGTATGCGATCCGCCTTACGGGCTCGGCAAGGATTACGGCAACGACTCTGACATGCGAACAGGCGAGGATTTTCTCGTCTGGACGCGGGGCTGGCTGGAGTTGGCTATTCCGAAGCTCAAGCCGTCGGGTTCGCTCTACATTTTCTGCACATGGCAGTATTCGCCGGAAATCTTCAGCTTTCTGAAGACAAAACTCACGATGATCAACGAAATCATCTGGGACCGGCGCGTACCGAGCATGGGCGGCACCGTGCGCCGATTTACCTCGGTGCATGACAACATCGGCTTTTTCGCGGTGTCGAAGGATTACTTCTTCGATCTCGATCCCGTCCGCATCCCGTACGATGCCGTCACGAAGAAGGCGCGTTCGCGTAAGTTGTTCGAAGGCAGCAAGTGGTTGGAGCTTGGCTATAATCCCAAGGATGTCTGGTCGGTATCGCGGCTGCATCGGCAACACGCCGAACGCGTCGCTCACCCCACGCAGAAACCGCTGGAGATCGTCGAGCGGATGGTGCTGGCCAGTTGTCCAAAGGGCGGCCGCGTGCTCGACCCGTTCATGGGCAGCGGTACAACCGCAGTCGCTTGCGCCCGTCAGCAGCGCGAATTCGTCGGCTATGAAATCAATGAAAGTTACTGCGCGATAGCGCGCGAACGCGTCAGCGCCGCCGCTTCGCCTCCCGCGCCTCGCCGCGCCAAAGCCAAACCGCAACGGCAGCCCGAAGTGCAGTGAGCGGCGTGCGAGAAGCGCGCAGTAGCCAAAATTTCGAGAATATTCCATGTCCCGTATCAAAAACACGTTTGCCGCGCTGTCCGCCGAGGGTAAAAAAGGCCTGATTCCGTTCATGACGGCCGGCGATCCGGACCCCGCCCGCACGGTCGAATTCATGCACGCGCTCGCTGCCGGCGGCGCGGACGTGATCGAACTCGGTGTGCCGTTTTCGGACCCGATGGCCGATGGTCCGGTGATCCAGCAGTCGTCCGAGCGCGCGCTGGCGCAGGGTGTCTCGTTGCGCCACGTGCTCGCCGACGTCAAGCGCTTTCGCGAAACCAACGACAAAACGCCTGTGGTGCTGATGGGCTACGCCAATCCGATCGAGCGGATGGGGACCGACGCCTTCGCGAAAGCCGCCAAAGAGGCCGGCGTGGATGGCGTGCTGGTCGTCGACTACCCGCCGGAAGAGTGTGCTAATTTCGCCGAACAGATGCGATCTGCCGGCATCGATCCGATCTTTCTGCTTGCGCCCACGTCAACGGACGAGCGCATCGCGGAAGTCGGCAAGATTGCCAGCGGTTACGTCTACTATGTGTCGTTGAAAGGCGTGACCGGAGCGGCAAATCTGGACGTTTCCAGCATCGCGAGTAAAATCCCGGCCATCAAGTCGCGAGTTCCCCTGCCGGTGGGCGTCGGTTTCGGCATCCGTGACGCGCAAACCGCGCGTTCGGTGGCCGAGGTGTCCGATGCCGTCGTGATCGGCAGCCGTATTGTCCAATTGCTCGAACAGGCAGCACCCGACACAGCCGCCGAGACGCTTACGCGTTTCGTCGCTGAAGTGCGCCAAGCGCTCGATAGCGTCGCGACTGCCCGATAACAGTTATTTTTGTCGCTGTAGTGTGAACGGCGGGCTTGTCCCGCCGTTTGCGCGACCGTGACCCCAGAAGGATTCAATATGAGCTGGCTCGACAAGCTGCTGCCGCCGAAAATCAAACAAACCGACCCGAAGAGCCGAAAGGGGATTCCGGAAGGCCTGTGGATCAAGTGCCCGTCGTGCGAAGCTGTGCTGTACCGCAACGACGTCGAGGCCAATCTGCATGTTTGCCCGAAGTGCGACCATCACATGCGCATCGGCGCGCGTGAGCGGCTCGACGGCCTGCTCGACGCGGAAGGCCGTTACGAGATCGGCCAGGAAATCGTTCCGGTCGACGCGCTGAAGTTCAAGGACAGCCGCAAGTATCCGGATCGCCTGAAAGAGGCCATGGACGACACCGACGAAACCGACGCCATGGTCGTGATGGGCGGTGCAATCCATACGTTGCCGGTCGTGGTCGCGTGCTTCGAGTTCTCGTTCATGGGCGGCTCGATGGGTTCGGTGGTCGGTGAGCGCTTCGCGCGCGGCGCGCAGAACGCGCTCGAACAGAAGGTGCCGTTTATCTGCTTCACCGCTTCGGGCGGCGCGCGGATGCAGGAAAGCCTGCTGTCGCTGATGCAAATGGCGAAGACCACCGCCATGCTGACCAAGCTCGCCGAAGCCAAGCTGCCGTTCATTTCCGTGCTGACCGATCCGACCATGGGCGGCGTGTCCGCGAGTTTCGCGTTTCTCGGCGACGTGGTGATCGCCGAGCCGAAGGCACTGATCGGCTTCGCCGGCCCGCGCGTGATCGAACAAACGGTGCGCGAAAAGCTGCCGGAAGGTTTTCAGCGCGCCGAGTTCCTGCTGACGAAGGGCGCGATCGACATGATCGTCGACCGTCGCAAGCTGCGCGAAGAGCTGGCTCAATTGATGGCGCTGTTGAGCCATCAGCCGGCGGACGCGGTCGCGTAAGCAGAGGCCGCACAGAGCGATAGACCTCTGCGTCGCCGTGTGCAGAACAGGCGCTGCGGCTGGAAGGGTAGTCAGAAAATTACGCGCCGCGTGAGTCATCAAGCGGCGCGCTGTCATTTCCGGGATAATCACGGTCTCGCAACGCAGCGGCGTTAGCCAGGCTGCCCTGCGCGCGGCTTTCTGCGCATAAAGTGCCCGCCGCGCTGCGCTCTGCCAGCCGCAGCCGCCCAGCCCGCGCCTTGCGCCTCACTGCCCAAAACCGATTCACTCGCGATTCACCCCATGACCACATTCCCCACCCTCGACGCGTGGCTCACGCATCTTGAATCCGCGCATCCGGTCGGCATCGACATGGGTTTGGGCCGTATCTCGAAGGTGCGCGACGCGATGCAACTGTCGTTCGCCTGCCCGATCATCACGGTCGGCGGCACGAACGGCAAGGGCTCGACGTGCGCGATCCTCGAATCCATCTTGCTGCGTGCCGGATTTAGGGTCGGCTGCCACACGTCGCCGCATCTGCTCTCGTTCAACGAGCGCGCGCGCGTGAACGGCGAAATGGCGAGCGACGCGGATCTGCTGCCGCATTTCGAAGCCGTCGAAGCCGCACGTCTTAGCCTCGCGGAGCCGGTCACGCTGACCTACTTCGAATTCACGACACTGGCGATCATGAGCCTGTTCGCTGCGCGCGGACTCGACGCGGTGATTTTCGAAGTCGGCTTGGGCGGGCGCCTCGACGCGGTCAACATCCTCGATACGGACTGCGCGATCATCACAAGCATCGACCTCGACCACATGGACTATCTCGGCGACACGCGCGAAAAGATCGCCGTCGAAAAAGCCGGCATTTTCCGCCCGGGCAAGCCGGCGATCTGTGCGGACCCGGTGCCGCCGCAATCGCTGATCGACCATGCCGAGAAGATCGGCGCCGAACTGTGGCTATTCGGCCGCGATTTCCGCTACGAAGGCCAGGCGGGCAGCGAGCGTCAGCAATGGAGCTACGTCGGTCCGACAATGCGGCGTTCGGCGCTCGCTTATCCAGCGCTGCGCGGCGCGAATCAGTTGATCAACACTTCGGCGGCGCTGGCCGGTCTCGAAGCGCTGCGCGACCGCTTGCCGGTATCGGCGCAGGACATCCGGCTCGGTCTCGCCAACGTGGAACTGCCGGGTCGTTTCCAGGTGTTGCCCGGCAAGCCGGCCATCGTGCTGGATGTCGGTCACAATCCGCATGCGGCCGCGGTGCTGACGCAAAACCTTGGCAACATGGGCTTTTTCCCGTACACCTATGCGGTGTTCGGCGCGATGCGCGACAAGGACATTGCCGGCGTATTGGCGCATCTCAAAGGCGAGATCGACTATTGGTGCGTGACCGATTTGCCGACCCCGCGCGCGGCGTCGGCGAAAGAGCTCGAAACGGCGTTGCGCGAGCAGGGCGTGGGCGAGAGCGCCGACAGCAGCGTGACGCGCTACGCAACACCCGCAGAGGCTTTCCAAGACGCGCTAAAACGCGCGTCAGAGAATGATAGAATCGTGGTTTTCGGCAGTTTCTATACGGTAGCAGGCGTCATGGCTTACCGGAAATCGCAGCAACACTGAACGGGCGCCAGGCTCGAACCAAGCGATTCATGGGAATTTTCTCGTTCGGCAAGAAAGACGACGCGCCCACCCGGCGCGGCGCAAACACCAGTTCCAATCGGGCCGCCCGCGGTGAACGCGTGGAGCGGCGCACTCGCCGCACGGAGCGCACCGTCGACGCCGATGCGATGCTGCTCGACCCTACGTTGCCGGAAAAGCAGCGCGCGCGGCGCCGGCTGGTCGGCGCGATTGCGCTGGTCGTGGCTGCGGTGATCATCCTGCCAATGGTGTTGGACTCGCATCCCAAGCCCGTCACCGACGACATTTCGATCGACATTCCGAGCCGGCCCGCGCCGAAGGTCGCCCCCAAGACCACCGAAGACACCCAAGCCGGCGTAGCTCCCGACAATCCGACGCCCGACGCGGGTCTTGCGGCATCCAGCCTCGCGGCGACGCCGGCAGTCAAGCCCGCCCAGTCCGGTGCGTCAAAGCAAAGCGCGGACGCGAACACTATGCCCGCGCCCGCAGCCAAGCCGGCGGCGAAGCCGCAGGCGCCCGCTGTCGCGGCCAATACCGCACCTGCTGTGACTGCAGCGCCCGCCGCACCGACCAAACCGATCCGCACGCCGGCCACGCATAGCGCAGAAAGCGCGCCAGCCCCGAGCGACGACGAAATAAATACCGCCGCCGCCCGCGCGGACGCGAACTCCGGCACGCCAGCATCGCCGCCTGGCAGCCGTTTCGCGGTGCAGCTCGGCGCGTTTACGGACGACGCCAACGCGCGTACCTGGGCGACCAAGTTGAAAGCGGCGGGGGTGCCCGCATATACCGAACATCGTAAGCAGGCGGACGGCTCGACGCTCACGCTGTTGCGCGCCGGTCCGTTCGCCGACCGTGCGGCGGCAACCGCCGCGATCGCAAAGGTTCGCGAGGCCGGCTTGACGTCGGGCGCGAACAACGGCGCTGCACAGTAAGCGAGCGATGTTCACGGCCTTCGACTACGCTGTAATGGCGGTGATCGGTTTGTCGGCGTTGCGCGGCACGTGGCGTGGTTTTTTGTCAGAGATATTCGGACTGATCGGCTGGATCGCGGCGTTCTTCATTGCCTGTGGATTCGTCAGTTACGTCGTGCCGTATATACCGTCCAATTGGCCGGGTGGCGCGTTGACCCAGTGGCTGCTGGCGTTCGCGCTGCTGGTGATCGGCGTGGTGCTCGTGGCGAGCGTAGTGAGCGCGCTGCTGAGCCGCGTCGTGCAGGCAACTGGGCTGGGCGGCGTGGACCGCTCGCTCGGTTTGATGTTCGGCCTCGTACGCGGGGTCATTCTGGTGCTGATTCTGGTCGCCCTCGCAGGCTTGACCGAACTGCCCCAACAGGAATTCTGGCGCAACGCTCTGCTGAGGCCCTATGCGGTCGAGGGCGTGCACGTAATGAAACCGCTGCTTCCCGAGACGCTTGCCGCCTACGTCCACGTGTGACGATCAGGCAAGCGGTCAGAGGGACGCAGCAGGACTCCGGCGCAAACCGGCCGCCTTTGCGTAACAGCGCGCTCGCCCCGAAGGAAGGCCCCTTTGGGGAGCGCTATCGCAGGCACCGGCCGCCACGACGAATTTTGTACCTTTGAAGGACATGCCATGTGCGGCATCGTAGGCGTAGTTTCCCACTCTCCGGTCAATCAGCTGATCTATGACAGCCTGCTGCTCCTGCAGCACCGCGGTCAGGACGCCGCCGGCATCGCGACAGCGAACGGCAGCAACTTCCACATGCACAAGGCCAACGGCATGGTGCGCGACGTGTTCCGCACGCGCAACATGCGCAGCCTGCCCGGTACGACAGGTATCGGCCAGGTCCGTTACCCGACCGCTGGTTCCGCGTCGAGCGAGGAAGAAGCCCAGCCGTTCTACGTGAACGCGCCGTTCGGCATCATCCTCGCGCACAACGGCAACCTGACCAACTGGCGGCAGTTGAAAGACGAGATGTTCCGCATCGATCGCCGCCACATCAACACCAATTCCGACACGGAAGTCATGCTCAACGTGCTCGCGCACGAGTTGCAGCTGGCTAGCTCCGGCCTGCAACTCGATCCGGCCGCGCTGTTCAACGCCGTGTCGGGCGTGCATCGCCGGGTGCGCGGTTCGTACGCGATCGTGTCGCTGATCGCCGGTTATGGTTTGCTGGGCTTCCGCGACCCGTTCGGCATCCGTCCGCTGTGCCTCGGCAAGCTGGAGACGGCTGAAGGCGTCGAGTGGATGTTGGCGTCGGAATCGGTGGCGATCGAAGGCATCGGCTTCGAGTTCGTGCGCGACGTGGCGCCGGGCGAGGCGATATTCATCGACATCGACGGTCAGCTGCATTCGCAGCAATGCGCGACGAGCCCGAGCCTGAACCCCTGCATTTTCGAACTCGTGTATCTCGCGCGTCCGGACTCGGTGCTCGACGGCGTGCCGGTGTACAACGTGCGTCTGCGCATGGGCGATTACCTCGCCGAAAAGATCAAGCGCGAACTGCCCGACGTCGCGATCGACGTCGTGATGCCGATTCCCGATTCGTCCCGTCCGGCCGCGATGCAGGTCGCGAAGAAGCTGGGCGTCGAGTATCGCGAAGGCTTCTTCAAGAACCGTTACGTGGGCCGCACCTTCATCATGCCGGGCCAGGCGGTGCGCAAGAAGTCGGTGCGTCAGAAGCTGAACGCGATGGGTATCGAGTTCAAGGGCAAGAACGTATTGATCGTCGATGACTCGATCGTGCGCGGCACCACCTCGCACGAAATCGTGCAGATGGCGCGCGATGCGGGCGCAAACAAGGTGATCTTCGCGTCGGCGGCGCCGCCGGTGAAATTCCCGAACGTCTACGGCATCGATATGCCGACGCGCGGTGAACTCGTTGCCCACGGCCGCACAGACGAAGAAGTCGCGCGCATGATCGGCGCGGATCATCTCGTGTATCAGGACGTCGAGGCGCTGAAGCAGGCCGTGCGCGACATCAACCCGGCGCTGAAGGAGTTCGAAGCGTCGTGCTTCGACGGCAACTATGTGACCGGCGATGTCACGACCGAGTACCTCGATCGCATCGAAACCGCGCGTCTCGCACCGTCGTCGCAATCGGATCGTGACGCCGCGAGCGAAGCGATCGACGGGGGCGGCCCGGCGCGTTCGCAACTGCATCTGCAACTGTCGGTGGGTTGAGCGCGGTCTGCTCGACCGGTTCATGGCGTGGCGCGCTGCACGCCGCGCCATGAGCGTGTTAGCATGGCGGCTTGCGTCGATTTGATCTCAGCTTGCGGACGCGGGGCAACCCGAAACAGCTAAAGCGAAGGGTGGAAAAGCCGCACGCATCCGCCTCCGCTCCAGCTTTCCCCGCACATGAAGCCCGCTTATGCCGACGCAAAGCGGGCTTTTTTGTTGCTGCTGTCCGGCGTTGTGCTTCGTCACAGGCGAGCCGCGCCGAACGCAGCCATCGAACATTGGAAACCAGAACCATCATGGACGACTCCCTGAACTTCGATACGCTCGCAGTCCGCTCGGGCACCATGCGCAGCGACTTCAACGAGCACTCGGAAGCTATCTTCCTAACCTCGAGCTTCGTGTTCGCGAGTGCCGCGGACGCCGCCGAGCGCTTCAAGAACTCCGAAGACAACTACACCTACTCGCGCTTCACGAACCCGACCGTGTCGATGTTCCAGGACCGCCTCGCCGCGCTCGAAGGCGGCGAAGCGTGCATGGCGACGGCGTCGGGGATGGCCGCGATCATGTCCGTGGTGATGTCCACGCTGCAGGCCGGCGATCATCTGGTGAGCTCGCAGGCACTGTTCGGTTCGACGCTCGGCATGTTCTCGCAGATCTTCAGCAAGTTCGGCATCACGACCACCTTCGTCGATCCGACCGACGTGGACGCGTGGAAAAACGCCGTGCGTCCGGAGACGAAAATGTTCTTCCTCGAAACGCCGTCGAATCCGCTGACCGAAATCGCCGATATCGAAGCGATCAGCAAGGTCGCGAAAGCGGCGAACGCGCTGTTCGTGGTCGACAACTGCTTCTGCAGCCCCGCCTTGCAGCAGCCGCTGAAGTTCGGTGCGGACGTCGTGATGCATTCGGCCACCAAGTTTCTCGACGGCCAGGGCCGGGTGCTCGGCGGCGCGCTGGTCGGCTCGAAGAAATTCATCATGGAGAAGGTGTTTCCGTTCGTGCGCAGCGCGGGGCCGACGCTTTCCGCGTTCAACGCATGGGTGCTGCTCAAGGGCATGGAAACGCTGTCGCTGCGGGTGGAAAAGCAGTCGGCGAATGCACTCGAAATCGCGCGCTGGCTCGATACGCATCCGGCCGTGAATCGCGTGTTCTATCCTGGGCTGGAGTCGCATCCGCAGCATGCGCTGGCCATGCGTCAGCAGAAGGCGGGCGGCGCGATTCTGTCGTTCGAACTGAAGGGCGACACGCCGGAGCAAATGCGTGAGAACGCCTGGCGCGTGATCGACAGCACGAAGCTGTGCTCGATCACCGGCAACCTCGGCGATACCCGCACGACCATCACGCACCCGGCGACCACCACGCATGGTCGCGTGACGCCGGAGGCGCGCGCGGCCGCGGGCATTAGCGAAGGTTTGATCCGTCTTGCCGTGGGTCTGGAAAACGCCGGCGATATTCGCGCCGATCTGCAGCGTGGGCTGGCCGGCTGAGTGGTGACTGATGATGCAGGGGGCACCGGCTTTGGCGGCGCCCCCTGCAGCGAAAAGCGGGCCGTCGCGTCAGGCTCGCGCAATGAACTCAGTGCCGCAGCGCGCGCCACTGACCGGGCGCGAGGCCGAAGCGCCGCGTGAACGCGTGCGTGTACGCGCTCTGATCGCCGAAGCCGATTTCCAGCGCGATATCGGTCAATGAAAGACGCGGGTCCGCGAGCAACGTGATCGACGTATCGAGCCGCAGCCGCTGCAAATAGCGATGCGGCGTTTCGCCGAACGCGTCGATAAAGAGCTGGTGAAAGCGCCGCATGCCGAAACCGCAATGTGCGGCGAGGTCGGCAATACGCAACGGCTCCGACAAATGCGCGCGCAGCCAGCGGTCGACGCGCGCGAAGTCGAGACCGGCGCCACCGGCCAGCGCGCCGGCCGTGGTGCCGGTGTCGGCGATGAGCGCGGCGCCCAGCCGCGCGGCGGCGTCCCAATGGAAACGCCGGCTGTCCAGATCGTCGCCTAGCGCGCCACCCGTGGCATGCGCCGCGATCCGATACACGAGCTGCGTGAGCGACTCATCCACCGTCACGGCGCGCGCGCGGTCGAACAGCCGTTCCGGCACGGCCAGCGACGCGGCCGGCAAATCCAGCACCAACTGCCGGTTCTCGCCGACCCCGGCGTAGTCGTGCCGCGCACCGGCCGGGATGAGCCAAGCGGAGCCGGCGTCGATCTGTTGCGCGACACCGTCGACCGCCATCACCATCGCGCCGTCGAGCCCGAGCACGACCTGGTGGAAGTCGTGCACGTCCGACGCTTCGATTGCGCCGTAGCGGCGCAACGAAACGCTAGGTGCGGTGACGGCGGCGTGGCTCATGGCTGTGACGCGTCGACGATGCGCAATGACAAAAACGACGAACCGCTTAAACGTCGAGCAATTCGACTTCGAACACGAGCGTCGCATTCGGCGGAATCACGCCGCCCGCGCCGCGCACGCCGTAGCCGAGTTGCGGCGGAATGGTCAGCTTGCGCGTGCCGCCGACCTTCATGCCCTGCACGCCTTCGTCCCAGCCCTTGATGACCATGCCGCCGCCCAGCACGAACGCGAACGGGTCGTTGCGGTCCTTGCTCGAGTCGAACTTCTGGCCGTCGGTCAGCCAGCCGGTGTAGTGCACGCTGACGGTCTTGCCTGCCACCGCTTCGGCGCCGGTGCCTTCGACGATGTCCTCGTACTTCAGGCCGGATTCGGTAGTCACAGTCGACATAAGTCGCTCCTCAATGAAATCGTAAAAACCGACATTGTAGGCGTGTTGACGCCGCATCGCCGAGGAATGCCGTGTGGCATGCGGATTGCGTCCGAATTGGCCGTCCGGCCAGGCTGGCCGCGCCGGACAGCTTGCCTATAATGGGGCTTCTTTCAATTCTCCAGCACTGCCTGAGAGGGCTCGATCGTGACAACGTCTTCAAGCGGGACCGGTGGTGCACAGCCGGTTCCTTCCGGCTTCGCCGTCTCCGAACGAACCGCGCATCTGCGTGCCGAAACCGCGCTGTTCATGCGCGATCATGTGCTCTCGCTGGTGTCGCACGATCTGCGTGGTCCGCTGAACGCCATTCATAGCTGGGCCTACGTGCTCGAGCGCAAGCTCGATGCGAACGACCCGAACGCGCAGCGCGCCGTCACCGGCATTCGCAGCGGCGTCGATCAGCAGGTGAAGCTGCTCGAAACCATCGTCGATGCGACGCGCGCCGAAACCAGGTCGCTGGCGCTCGCGTGTGCGCCGTTTCCGCTACATCCGCTACTCGACGAAACCACCGAGGAAGTCCGCTCCGGTCTCGCCCGCTCGCGCGGCGTGAACATCACGGTCGACTCGCAGCTCGCCACCGAGCAGCTCAACGGCGACCGCGAGCGTCTCGCCGCCGCGCTGTGGGTGATGCTCGCGTTCGCCGTCGAAGCGAGCGCCGACGGCGCGGCGGTCACGCTGGCGGCGCGCGCCGACACGGGCACGTGGCACGCCGCCGTCACCTATCAGTCGAACGAAACCGCATTGAACGACCCCGCCTTGCCTCATGTGCTGGAAACATTTGCCCGCAAGCAGGCCGGCGAGCCGCGCGAAGCGAAGCGGATCGCGTGGGTGTTCGCGCTGTGCAAGCGCGTCGCGGAAGCGCACGGCGGCAGCTTCGAACAAAGCGACGCCACCGGCGACGCCGCCACGCTCGCGCTGCGTGTGCCGTTAAGCGCGACGGCGCCGAGGTGAGCGCTTCGGCTTCGTCCCAGCGACTTCTGCCCGATTAACTTTTCATCGAGCTTTCAACCTCTATACTGACAACTTTTGTCGCCGGAGCCCCTCGCTTTGATTCAGCTCGTCGCCCTTATCGGTGCGTTGCTTCTCGTTGCCCTTAATGGTTTTTTCGTCGCCGCCGAATTCGGTCTGGTCAAACTGCGGCAGACCCGCGTGCAAAGCCTCGCCACGCGGCACGGGCTGCGCGGACGTTTGCTCGCCAAGGTGCACGGCCGGCTTGACGCGTATCTGTCCGCCTGTCAGCTCGGCATCACGCTCGCGTCGCTGGGGCTTGGCTGGATCGGCGAGCCTGCGTTCGCACAACTGCTTTCGCCGCTCCTCAGCCTGATCGGCGTGGAATCGGAGCAGCTGATCCACGGCATTTCGCTGTTCTTCGCGTTCTCGTGCATTTCGTTCCTGCATATCGTGGTGGGCGAACTCGCGCCGAAATCGCTGGCGATTCGTGAGGCGGAGAAGGTCTCGCTGTGGGCCGCCATGCCGCTGTACGGCTTTTATTGGGCGATGTATCCGGCGATCTGGGTGCTCAATTCGAGCGCCAACGCGGTGCTGAAGCTCACGGGGCTCGACGCCGACCACGGCCACGACTCGCATTACTCGACCGACGAACTCAAGCTGATCCTGCGCAGCCGCCGCACCAACCTCGTGAGCGAGCTGGGCTCGCCTGACGGCGCCTACAGCCAGGACGAATGGAACACGATCGCGCACTCGCTCGACTTCTCACGCATGACCGTGTCGGACCTCATGCGTCCATCTTATGAAATGATCGGCTTGCGGCGCGACCTGCCGCTGCGCGAAAACATGCAAATGGTCGCGCAGCACCGCTTCAGCCGCTATCCGCTGTTCGAAGACGCGTCCGGCGAGCGCGTGGCCGGCATGATCCATTTGAAGGACCTGCTGCTGGCGCGCCAGGCGGGCAGCACGCTCGACGACCTGTCGCGCTACGCGCGCCCCGTGCAGTACGTGAAGCCGGAAATGCCGGCGCTCGAACTGTTTCGCCGCTTCCGCAAAGGTGCGCCGCATTTCGCGCTGGTCGGCCACAAGAACTCGAAGCCGATCGGCTTCCTCACGCTCGACAATCTGCTCGGCGCGCTTGTGGGTCAGATTCATGACGAATTCCGTCAAGGCGACGCCGACTGGACACGCATGGACGACGGCACGCTGATGGGCAAAGGCAGCTTGCCGGTGGTGTCGCTGGAGCGCGCGTTGGGGATCGACATCGACGAGGGCAAGGCGGAATCGGTTGGCGGCCTCGTGATCCAGGCGCTGAACGATCTGCCAACCGAAGGGCAGCGCGTGGAATTCGATCGCTTCGACGTGGTGGTCAAGAAGATGAAGGGGCCGCGCATCGTGCTCGTGCGCGTCTACCCGAAGATATTCGACGACGAAGGCGGTTGAGCCGCACGTCCAATCGCCTGCGGCCCACCAGGCAAACGCGCTCCATCAACTGCGCGGCACGCCATCCTCGACCAGCACCGCAATCGGCATCGCCGCCAACGCATCGCGCAGATACAGCCGGCCGTTTTCATCGACCTTCGGCGCCGCTGGACTCAGCCAGTCGAACAATGCTCGCGCGGACAGATCGGACGGCATTTCCACCGCCGTGTCCGCCCACTTCTGCGGATCGACCAGCGGCATGTCGCCCTGGTCGTCGAGCAGCCCGGCCGCGAGCCGGCTCGCCACCACCACGGCCCACGCATTGCCATGCCGCCGCGCAAACGCAATCACATTCGACGCGTGCGCACCACGCACCGTGAGCGGCAGATACGTGCTCTGACTCAGCAACTCCGGCAAATGCGCGCGCAGCGCAAGCACACGCTGCACCACTGCGAGTTTCACGCGTCCGTCGCGCCAGTCCGGCAGGAATTCCGACGGCGGTGTTTCCGCAAGGCACGCTTCGCGTCTGGCGAAATCGACGGGGCGGCGATTGTCCGGATCGACCAGGCTGAAGTCCCACAATTCGGTGCCTTGATAAAGATCGGGAATCCCAGGCGATGCCAGCCGCAGCACGGTCTGTTGCAAGCTGTTCAGCGCGCCGGCGCGGCCGATCCGCGCGACGAACGCGGACAGCTCCTTGAGAAAGCCGTCGCGCCGCCGTGGCGAGAGGATGTCGAACAGGAAGTCGCGGCAACCGGCTTCGTAGGCTTCATCCGGGGCCAGCCAGTTGGTTTGCAGCTTCGCTTCGCGCAGCGCCTTCAATTGCCATTGCGCGACGCGCTCGGCCAGTTCCTTGACGCCCGCTTCGTCGTCGGGCTGCAAATAGGGCGGCCAGCAACCCACCAGCGTCTGATACAGCATCGCCTCGGCGGCGGGGCCGGGCGCCCATGCGTCGCTCTTGTCCTGGCTCACGCTGCTGATCGGCTTGCCGTCGAGCGCACGGCGATGCGGTGCGTTCAACGTGGACCACGCGCGCAGCGTCGCGCCCCATTCGTCGGCGATCTCACTTAGCACCGCGAGCCGCGCGCGCACGTCCTCGCCGCGTTTGTGATCGTGCGTGGCCGTGGCGAGCAGCGTGTGCGGAAAGCGTTGCGAGCGATCCAGATTGCCTGCATGAAACTGCTCGACCGACAACGCGAATTCGCCGGGGTCCGAGCCGACTTCGTTGCGCGACAGCAGGCGGCCATAGCGATAGCACGCCGTGTCCTCGATCGCCTTCGCGGCGACCGGCGCGGTGAGTTGCGAGAACAGCGTCTGCGCGGTGCGTCGCGCGGAGCCCGTATGAGTGGGCGGTATGCCATTCTGAGCTTGCGCCTGCTGCGGCGCGCCGGGCCGCGCCGCGGGCGCGTCCTCGGCGCTGCCGCCGAGCCACGCATTCACGCGATCGAGCACCACATGGTCCGCACGCGGCAGCGCCGCTCTCGCGCCGGCCAGCGCCTGCCCGAAATAGACGTTGTCGGCGGCGCTGCGCAAAGCGTTCTGCGGATAGATCCGATACACCGGGAAATGAACAACCAGTTCGGTCAGCACGCGGTGCAGCGTGGTGAACGTGAAGTCGCGCGTGGTCAGCGAATCGCGCGCGATCCGATGCAAGGCCCGCGCCGCGCGGTCCAGCTCCGCCGCGAGGTTCTCCGCGAGAATCTTGCGGCGCGCGGCCAGCGCTTCGTCGGCGAATGACGGGCTGCGGCCGGTGAGTTCGGTCCACGTTCGCGCGAGCGGCTCGGCGCCGGCCGGATCGTGCAGCAGCGCGCCCACGTCGTTCATGAAATCGTAGCCGGTGGTGCCGTCCACCGGCCAGTCGTCGCGCAGTGGTTCGCCGCGCCCAAGAATCTTTTCGACCACCACGTATGGCGCGCTATCGCGCAGTTCAGTGAGCCGCTGCCGCAAGCGCTGGCAATATTCGCGCGGCTCGGCGAGACCGTCGATATGGTCGATCCGCAAACCGTCCACCACGCCTTCCTGATACAGACGGAAAACCAGCGCATGCACGCCCTCGAACACTTCGGGCCGCTCCACGCGCACGCCGGCGAGCGTCGAGATGTCGAAGAAGCGCCGCCAGTTCACTTCATCCGACGCGGTGCGCCACCATGCGAGACGAAAGTGCTGCCGCTCGATCAGCCGATGCAGCCGGTCGCGCGTGACCGGATCGTCGGGCGCATACGCCTGCAACACGAATTCGAGCGCCGAATCGCCGTTTTGCGCGACGAATTCGCGCAACGCGTCGCGCGCTTCGGCGGCGCGCGGCTGGTCGGTCGGCTGTGTGGTCAGTCCGTGGAAGCGCTCGGCGAGCGCGCTGAGATCGGCGCGATCGGCGCTTTGCAGGATTGCCGCGTAATCGATCGGGCACACGGGAAAAACGTGCGGACCGTAGCCGATATAAAAACGTCCGCTGTCTGCCGCGAAACGCAGCGCGATGCGGGCCGCCGCGAGTTCTTCGCCGTAGGGCGCGCCGAGCGTCGGCAGCAGCACCTTGCCGCGCAGGGCAGGATCGGGCGAATGCCAGTCGACGTCGAAATGACGCGCATACGCGCTGTGACGGCCCCATTCGAGAATGTCGAGCCACCACGCGTTGCTCGATCCACCGACGCCCATATGGTTCGGCACGATGTCGACGATCAGCCCCATGCCGTGCGCGCGCAGCTTGTCGACGAGACGCTTGAGGCCCGCCTCGCCGCCGCATTCGGCGCTGACCTGCGTGTAGTCGACGGTGTCGTAGCCGTGCATCGAGCCCGGCTCGGCGGTCGTGACCGGCGATGCATACAGGTGGCTGATGCCGAGCGCGGCGAAATAGTCGACGTGCTTCGCGGCGTCGTCGAACGTGAAGCCTCGATGAAACTGGAGGCGCAGCGTGGAGCGCGGGACGGTCATGGCGTATCAGGCTCCGAAGAAGCGATGGGAGGAGCGGCAGGGGGAACGGAAGCGGTCGCCGCGCGGCGCGCGCGATCGACCGCCAGAAGACGATCGCTGAACTCGTCGTCGTCGAACAATTCATCGATCGGTAAGCTCAGCCGGCGGCGCCAGTTCGGATGCTCGTCGGTCGAGCCGGGCAGATTCGGCTGCTCGTCGAGCGCCAGCAAATCTTCGAGCGGAAACGTGACGAGCGGTCCGGGGGTGGCCGCGACAAAGGCGAGCGCTTCGTCGACGGGCGCGCTTCCGGGCGGCGGCGCAGCCACATCCGGCGCGGCCACGCCGGCTTGCTGGAACGCGCGCCACAACGCAGCGCGATCGCTCGCGCGCTGCTCCTGCGCGACTTCCTCGGGGTCGCGGCCGTCGGCGCGCGCGCTCGTCTGGCCGATCCGGTTGCGCCACGCGATGTCGCTGCCGCGCCACCACCCGGCCACGGTCGGCAGATCGTGCGTGGTGGTGGTGCCGACCGAATTGCGATCCCACTGTTGCGGCGGCTTGAAACCGTTGCCGTCGAACGCGCCTTCGAACCACAGCACGCGAATCCCGGCGATGCCGTGCTCGTCGAGTCGCTCCCGAAAACCGGGCGGCACGGTGCCGAGATCCTCGCCGATCACGATCGCGCGATGGCGCCACGATTCGAGCGCGATCAGCCGCAGCAGGTCTTCGAGCGGATAGCGCAGGTACGCGCCGTGACGCGCGCTTTCGCCTTCGGGCACGAGCCACAAACGGCGCAGGCCGAGAATGTGGTCGATGCGGATGCCGCCCGCGTGCGCGAACGCGGCGCGCAGCATGTCGATGAACGCGGAGAAGCCCTGCGTGCGCATCGCGCGTGGCGAGAAGGTGGTGAGGCCCCATGCCTGCCCGGCCTGGTTGAACAGGTCCGGCGGCGCGCCGACCGACACGCGTTGCAGCATGTCGTCGCGATACGACCACGCATGACTGCCGGCGCTGTCGCAACCCACCGCGAGATCGGCGATCAGGCCGACGGCCATGCCGGCTTCGTGCGCCGCGTGCTGCGCGTGCGACAGACCCTTCGCGGCAAGCCATTGCAGAAACAGATGGAAGGTGACCTCGTGACGATGGACGTTGGCGAAGTCCTCCACTTCCGGGCTGCGCGGATCGCGCAACGCCTCGGGCCAGTCGCGCCAATGTCCGTTGCCGCCTTGCGCGAGTTGCGCTGCCTGCAGCGCTTCGAAGCGCGCGTGATCTTCGAGCGCGCGGCCGGCGCGCTCACAGAAACCGTGGAATTCGAGCGCGCGCGGCGTGTCCTGTCCCCGTTCGTGCGCGCTGAACTGCTCGTAGAGCGCGCGCAGGACCTTCAGCTTCAGCTTGACCGCGTTCGGCCAATCGATCAGCGGCAAGGCTTCCAATGCCGACCATGCAGCGGTGGCCTGCGCGGCTTCGAGTGCTTCGCGTGCCGCGTCCGCGCCGAACACCGCGGCGGGATCGATATGCGCGACATTCAGCCACAAACGCGACGACGGCGAATACGGGCTGAAGCGATTCGGCTCCGCGCTGAACATCGCGTGCGTCGGACTGACGGCGAGCGCATGCGCGCCACGCCGCGCGCTTTCGACGCCGATTCGCGCGAGCGCCGAGTAGTCGCCGACGCCGCCGTCGCCGCTGCGCCGCAAGCCGTACAGTTGGGCGGCGATGCCCCACAGCGGCGGCGTCGGCGCAGCGTCGTCTTCATCGCGATGCAGCGTGCGCCACGCGTCGTCGACGGTGTAGCAGCGCGATGGCGCGACGGCCAGCGTCACCCGCTGATCGTTGATGACGAGCGCGTGATAGCCGGCCTCGTCGATCGGCGCGAGCAACGCCTCTTCGCCTTTGGGCGCCGTGAAGCGCCCATCGATGATCGAGCCGCTTTCGAGTTCGATCCGGTAGTGGCTGCCGGACTTGATCGCCGCGACGGGCAGCGCGATGCCGCGCCCGACCTCGGCGGTCATCAGCGGCGGCATTTTGCGGCCGGATAGTTCGGTCTCCAGAACAGCGGTGCTGTGGCGGACCTGCGTGGCGTTGCCGCACGGCAGACCCATCTGTTCGAGCAGCATCGCCAGTGTGCTCTCCGGCACGTGCTGGGTCGTGTGGTGCGCGTCCTGCCACTCCACTTCGAAGCCGGCGCGGCGGGCGAGCGTGGCGATCGTGTCGCCGGGGCGTCGGGTAGTCACGCGTGGCGCTCCTGTTGACCCGCGATGCGGGCGTCGTGGCTGATCGCGTAGTCGCTGACGTCGCCGGTCAGCCACGCGACGAACGCGTTCGTCGGCAGCGTGCCGGCGTCGATCTGCTCGCGCACGCGCGGCGGCGTTTCGAAAATCACCTTGCCGGCGGGGACGTTGTCGAACGCGACGCCTTCCTTCGACAGATTCAGCGCGATCGACAGCGTTTCGCCGTCGCAAAGTTTCCAGCGGGCGACCAGCGCGTTTGCATCGCCGCCGCCGGCCGCGCCTAGCACGCTCGCGCCGAGCGCCTTGCTGTGTTGCAGACGCGGCGTGACGAGCTTGGCGCGCACGGCGAGCGCTGACTTGTAGAAGTGCATCCAGTCGAGCCGGTCTTTCGCGTCGGCGTTGTTTTGCTCGCGCGCCTGATCCGGTGCCGGCGGCGACGAAGCGGTGAACGTCTTCAGGTCGTTCGGATCGGGAATTTGCGCACGCCGCTTCTCATCGCTGAACGACGAAAAGCGCGCGAATTCGCGGCGGCGTCCCTCGCGCACGGCGTCGGCGAGTTCGCCGGTGTAGTCGGTGAAGAACAGGAACGGCTGCGTCGAGCCGTATTCCTCGTCCATGAACAGCAGCGGGATTTGCGGCGACAGCAGGAGCAGGCCGGTGGCGGCGCGCAACGCGTCGTCCGAGGTCAGCTTGCGAAGCCGTTCGCCGAACGCGCGGTTGCCGATCTGATCGTGGTTCTGCAAAAACATCACGAACGATGTGGGCGGCAGATGCCCGCTCGATTCGCCGCGCGGTTTACCGTCGTGAATCGGCGACGGGTCGCCTTGATACGTGAAGCCTTCGGACAGGACGCGCGCGAGACGGCGGATCGGCTGGTCCTCGTACGCGTGGTAGTAGCCTTCCGTTTCGCCGGTCAGCAGCACGTGCAGCGTGTTGTGCGCGTCGTCGTTCCATTGCGCGTCGAAATGCGTTTCCAGCAGGCTCGCCGTGTTGTGCTCGTTTTCCAGCACCAGATGCACATGCCGGCCGTGCTGCACTTTCGCGCGGATGTGATCGGACAGCTCGCGCAGCCACGCATGATTGTCGATCGCATGCACCGCGTCGAAACGCAGCCCGTCGATGCGATATTCATTGATCCAATACACGGCGTTGTCCGTGAAGAAGTCGCTCACTTCACTGCGGCTGAAGTCGATGGCTGGGCCCCACGGCGTATGCGTGCCCTCACGGAAAAACGAGCGGGCATACGCGTGCAGATAATTGCCGTCCGGGCCGAAGTGGTTGTAGACCACGTCGAGAAACACCATCAGGCCGAGACCGTGCGCGGCGTCGATCAGCGCCTTCAGTTCGTCGGGGCGGCCGTAAGCGGAGTCGGGCGCATAGGGCAGCACGCCGTCATAGCCCCAGTTGTGCTTGCCGGGGAAGTCGTTCAGAGGCATCAACTCGATTGCGGTGACCCCGAGCGCGGCGAGCGCCGGCAAGCGCGTCTGCACGCCCGCGTAGCCGCCCATCGCACCCACGTGCAGTTCGTACAGCACGGTCTCTTCCCACGGCCGGCCATGCCAGTTCGTGTGTTTCCAACGGTACGCGCGCGGATCGATGACTTCGCTCGGCCCGTGCACATCCTGCGGCTGAAAGCGCGATGCCGGATCGGGCACCAGTTGCTCGCCGTCGAGCCGGAAGCGGTACAGCGTGCCCGCGCCGCCATCCACGGTTGCTTCGAACCAGCCGTTGCCGGCGGGCGTCAAGTCGTGCATGCCTTGCGCCGGCCCGTTTTCGATCGCGACTTGAACCGTCTTGCACGAAGGCGCCCAGAAACGGAACCGCGTGCGCGGTTTCGTGCCCGCGGCGCCGAGCAGTTGCGCGCTGAACGGCAGGCAATGCGCGTGATGATGCGCATGAGGGTCAATCGGACTTTCGGACATGATTCTTCACCATTCGAATGTGCTGTCGAGCCGCGTTCTGCGTTCTGCCTGCGAAGCGCGTTTTGCGCAAGCGCACACGTGAGAACCCGGCCGCCGTGCATGTGAGTCCGTGCCGCGATCCGGCTGCGATCTGGCTGCCATCGCGCCGTTGCCTCGCGGCTACTTCGCGCTTACGTCACTGGCGCCTATGTGCTCGCCTACGTGCTCGCTGACGTGTCGCTGCTCGGCGAATGCGCACCCGGATCGGGCGGCAGCGCCGTCAAAAGCCGCGGCCCGTGCTGCGCGCCGGCCTTCCAGCCCGCCTGCCAGTCCGCTTCGCCCACCGGCTGCGCGGCCAGCATCACGAGACCGTGCGCAGCCACCTCGACCTCGGCCACCGCCAGCCGATGAGGCGCACTGTCCGGTTCAGCAGTGTCTAACAGCACATGCCATTCCAGGTGCGGGGCGGGCGGTGTAAAGCGCAGTGTTTCCTCGTTTGCGTTGAGCAACATCAACAATACTTCTGTTTCGCCATTCAAGCCTGGTCCCGCGCGACGCAAGGTGAACGCGCGGCCTTCCGGGTCCTGCCAGGCCTCGATGGTGAGCGGGTCGCCGTGCTCGTCGAACCAGCCGACATCGAACAGGCCCGGCAGCACTTCACGGTCGCCGAACAGAAAACGCGTTTCGCGTAGCAGCGGATGATGTCTGCGCAGCGCGATCACGCGCGCGACGAAGTCGACCATCTGCTGGCCGTCCGGCGAGGTTGCACCTTCCCAGTCGAGCCACGATATTTCGTTGTCCTGGCAGTACGCATTGTTGTTGCCGTTCTGCGTGCGCAGCATTTCGTCGCCCGCCAGCACCATTGGCGTGCCGAGCGCGATCAGCAGTGTCGCGATCAGCGAACGGGCCACGCGTTTGCGCGTGTCGAGAATCGCGGGATCGTCGGTCGGACCTTCCGCGCCCCAGTTGCGGCTGCAGTTCTCGTTGTGGCCGTCGTTGTTGTCCTCGCGATTCGCTTCGTTGTGCTTGTGCTCGTAAGCCGTGACATCGGCCAACGTAAAGCCGTCGTGTGACGTGATGAAGTTGATCGACGCCCACGGCTTCCTGAAGCGCCGGTTGAACAGATCGGCCGAGCCGGTCAGGCGTGCGGCGAGATCGGGCCGCAAGCCTGCGTCGCCGCGCCAGAAACGGCGCACTGTGTCGCGGAAACGGTCGTTCCATTCTCCGAAGCCCGGCGGATGATTGCCCAGCTGATAGCCGCCGGGACCGATGTCCCACGGCTCGGAGATCAGCTTGCGTTGCGACAGGATCGGGTCCTGGCGCAATGCGTCGAAGAAACCCGAGCCCGGATCGAAGCCATGCTGCTCGCGGCCGAGCGTCACGCCGAGATCGAACCGGAAGCCGTCGATATTGAACGCCGTCGACCAGTAACGCAGCGAATCCATCACCATCTGCAGCACGCGCGGATGCGGCAGGTTCAGCGTATCGCCGCAGCCGGTGTCGTTGATGTGGTGGCGCTCGTCGCCGGGAACCAGACGGTAGTAGCTCGCGTTGTCGAGACCGCGCCACGAAACGGTCGGGCCCATTTCGTTGCCTTCGCAGGTGTGGTTATAGACCACGTCGAGAAAGACCTCGATGCCGGCCGCGTGCAACTGGCGCACCGCAATGCGCATTTCGTCGAGCCGGTGCGTGCTCAGATACGACGGCTCGGGCGCGAAGAACGCGGCGCTGTTGTAGCCCCAGTAGTTGCGCAGACCGCGCTCCACCAGGAAGCGGTCGTTGAGAAACGCGTGGACCGGCAGCAACTCGACCGCGGTCACGCCGAGCTTCAGCAAATGTTCGATGAACTCCGGCGACGCCAGCGCGGCAAACGTGCCGCGTTCGTGCTGGCGCAAATCGGCGCGCAGCATCGACGCCCCGCGCACGTGCGTTTCGTAGATGATGGTCTCGCCCCACGGCACGTTCGGGCGCTTGTCGTGCGACCAGTCGAACGCTTCGTCGATCACCACGCACTTCGGCATGGCCGGCGCGGAGTCACGCCGGTCGATGGAGAGGTCGGCGCGATTCGAATGCACGCGATAGCCGAACAGCGCATCCGACCAGCGAAACTGCCCGACCAGTTTGCGCGCGTACGGATCGAGCAACAACTTGTGCGGATTGAAGCGGTGCCCCTGATGCGGCTGATACGGCCCGTGCGCGCGAAAGCCGTAAGCGGTGCCCGGATGCGCGTTCGGCAAGTAGCCATGCCAGACCTCGTCGGTGCATTCGGGCAGCATGAAGCGGCGAATCTCCTTGCGCCCGGTGGGCTCGAACAGGCAAAGCTCGATTTTTTGCGCATTCGCCGAGAACACCGCAAAGTTGACGCCGAGGCCATCCCAGCTAGCACCGAGCGGATACGGCGAACCGGGCAGAAGCCGGTCGGGCATTGCATGCGACATGATTCCCCTTCCCAGTTCTGATTTATTGAATGCCAGCTTGGGTCTTCATGCAACGAGCGCGCGGCGCCCATACCCCGCTCCGCCGCGCGCTCGCGTTACAGCATGTCAATCATTCCGCACGCAACACGATGGTTGCGAGCGGCGGCAATACTAGTGAAGCGGAATGCGGCCAGCCGTGGCTAGGGGTCGCGTCGGTATGAATCAGGCCGCCGTTGCCCATGTTCGAGCCGCCGTACACGCCGGCGTCCGTGTTCAGCACTTCCGCCCAGCGTCCGCTGGCCGGCATGCCGATCCGGTAGCCGACGCGCGGCACCGGCGTCATGTTGCAGACCACGACGAGCTCACGGCCGGCGCCGTCGGTGCGCCGATAGGCGAACACGCTGTTGGCGTTGTCGTCGCCGATCAGCCATCCGAAGCCGCCCGGCTCGCTGTCGAGCAGATACAGCGCAGCCTCCTTGCAGTACAGATGGTTCAGGTCGCGCACCAGTAACTGCACCCCGTGATGATGCGGATCGTCGAGCAGATGCCAATGCGGCGAAGTGTCGTGATCGAACTCCGCCATCTGCCCGAATTCGCCGCCCATGAACAGCAGCTTCTTGCCAGGATGCGTCCACATGAAGCCGAAGTACGCGCGCAGGTTCGCGAAACGCTGCCACGTGTCACCGGGCATCTTGCCGAGCAGCGATCCTTTGCCGTGCACCACTTCGTCGTGCGACAGCGGCAGCACGAAGCGCTCGGAGTACGCGTACACCATGCCGAACGTCATGTTGTGGTGATGGTACTGGCGATAAACCGGATCTTCCTCCATGTAGTGCAGCGTGTCGTGCATCCAGCCCATGTTCCATTTGAACTGGAAGCCGAGGCCGCCGTCTTCGACGCGCGCCGTCACGCCCGGCCACGCGGTTGACTCCTCGGCGATCGTGATTGCGCCCGGCACGCCCGGCACATAGCCGACTTCGTGATTGAGGCGCTTCAGAAATGCAATCGATTCGAGGTTCTCGCGGCCGCCATAAATGTTCGGCACCCACTCACCGGCGGCGCGCGAATAGTCGCGATACAGCATCGACGCGACCGCGTCCACGCGCAAGCCGTCGACGTGATAGCGCTTGAGCCACGCGAGCCCCGACGCGACCAGGAACGCGCTCACCTCGTTGCGGCCGAGGTTGTAGATCATCGTGTTCCAGTCCTGGTGATAGCCTTCGCGCGGGTCGGCGTGCTCGTAGAGCGGCGTGCCGTCGAAGTCGACGAGGCCATGCGCGTCGTTCGGAAAGTGCGCGGGCACCCAGTCGAGTATCACGCCGAGTCCGGCTCCGTGCGCCTTATCGATGAAGCGCGCGAACTGTTCCGGCTTGCCGAAGCGCGCGGACGGTGCGAATTGCCCGAGCGGCTGATAACCCCACGAGCCGCCGAACGGATGTTCCGCGATCGGCATGAACTCGACGTGCGTGAAGCCCATGCTCTTCACGTACGGCAGCAGGCGCTCGGAGAGTTCTTCCCAATCGAGGCCGCGCTGACCTTCTTCGGCGACGCGCAGCCACGATTCGGCGTGCACTTCGTAGATCGAAATCGGCGCGCGCGCGGTCTGCCTGACGGCGCGCGACTGAATCCAGTCGTGATCGGTCCACGGAAACTGCTCGATCTCGTCGACATGCGCGACTACCGACGCGGTGCCCGGCGGCCTTTCCGTTTGCATCGCGCAAGGATCGGCCTTCAGCGGCAGCGGATGACCGTCGCGCGACAACAGCTCGTATTTGTAGCGCGTGCCCGGTCCCACGCGCGGCACGAATAGCTCCCACACGCCGGCCTGATGACGCAGCCGCATCGGATGACGGCGGCCGTCCCACGCATTGAAGTCGCCGACCACCGACACGCGCCGCGCATTCGGCGCCCAAACCGCGAAGCGCACGCCGGGCACGCCATCCATTTCCATCGGATGCGCGCCGAGACATTCGAGCACCGCGTAGGGGTCTCCGTTCGCGAGGCGGCCGAGCGGCTCGTCGCCAAGTACCGGGCTGAACGAATAGGTGTCCTCGACTTCCTGCACCACGCCATGCCAATCGATCCGCAAGCGATACGGCGCCCCCGACGTGACGCGGCCGGCGAACAGACCAGGGCGCAACTGTTCGAGTTCGCCGACCGTGGCACCGTCGGCGCGCGCAATCACGGTGACGTGCGCGGCGTTCGGCAACAGCGCGCGCACCACCGGACCCGCGTCTGTCCAATGCAGCCCGAGCTGCGAGAAAGGATCGGGGTGGCGCGCTTCGACGAGCGCGTCGATATCGAGCGTTTGCAGGCCTGCGGCCGGATCGTGCTCACTCATAGTCGCCCTCGGCCGGATTAGGCGGTGTGGCGGCGCCTGGCGCCTGGGTTGATGATTCGGTCTGTGCGGGGGTGCCGGTGTCGCCCAGCAGGCGGCTCGCGAGCGCGGCGAGGCCGCGCACCGGCAAGCTGAGCCATGTCGGACGGTTGGCCGCTTCGTAGCGGATTTCGTAAGCGGCCTTTTCGATCAGGAACAGATCGAGCAGCGCCTGTTCCGCCTCGGGCTCCACCAGCGGCGCCGGCGCGTCCGCGACCGCTGCACGGTACTGAACGAGGAAAGCTTCCGTGGCATGCGCGCGGAACCGGTCGAACAACACACGCTTGCGATCGGCGGTCTGCTGCGGCGCGCTTTCCAGCGTGGATTGCGCGGCTGCGCTCGCATATGACAGCGAACGCATCAACCCGGCCACGTCGCGCAGCGGGCTCGATTTCTGCCGACGCTCTTCGAGCGAACGCGCCGGCTCGCCTTCGAAGTCGATCAGATACGCGTCGCCTTGCGCGACCAGCACCTGGCCCAGATGGAAGTCGCCGTGGATGCGGATGCGCAATGCGCCCGCATCGGCGGAGACCAGATTCTCGACCACGGCTACGAGCGCCGCGCGATGGTCGATGAGGCTTTGCGCCAACGCCTTGGTGTCCGGATCGCTCATCTGTTCGATGCGCGGCGCGAGCAGATCGAGCGCGGCGGCGAGCATCGACTGCGTGCCGTCGACCCACGCTTTCACCTGGATGGCGTCGGCCGGTTCCGGCGCGAACGACGGGTCGTCGGTCGGCGACGCGAGCGCCACGTGCAGTTCGCCCAGCCGCCTGCCGATGATGCCGGCCAGTTCGCTATAGCCTTCCATCAGGATCGCTTCGTTGTCGCGGTCCGGCGCCGTGGACGTTTCCGGATCGATGGCGATCGCAAGTTCGTCCACCGAGCGGCGCAGATAGTCGAGCGACCAGTTCCACGCGTCGCCCTGGTTGTCGATAAAGCCTTGCAGGATCGCAAGCGTATGCGGCACGCCTTCGGGATCGACGCGCACCACTTCGCCATACAACGGCGCGGTGTTCGCATAGCCGAGCTGGGTCAGATAGCGGCTGATTTCCGCTTCCGGATGAATGCCGCTGACGAGCCGGCGCACCAGCTTCAGCACCGCGGCATCGGCGATGATCAGCGAGCTGTTGCTCTGCTCGGCCGCGAGCCAGCGAATCTCCGGCCGCTCGCCGAGGTTGTCCAGTTCGGCGAAACGCTCGGTCGGCAGGAATTTGATCTCGCTCTTCTGCACGGTCGGCACCACCGCGCGTTCGCGCAGCTTGCGCAACACGTTATGCGCGAAGATCGGCAGCGCGAACGCATCGGTCAGATGACCGACATTGCGGCCGCGCCGCACGCGCGCCAACGCGAGTTGCATGAAGAGCGGCGTGGTGGTTTCGCCACCCCACGTGATCGCGATCGGCACCACGTAGCGTTCGGTGTGGTTGCCCACGTCAGCTTCGATTTCCGTGAACGCGAAGCCGCCGTTCGGGATCGTGGTCAACGCGGCGAGCCGCACCGCGTGCATCTTCTGATCCTTCGACGCAAACCAGCGGCGCCGGCTCAGCCACGAAGGCAGCACTTCCGATTCGAGCAGGCGCACGTTTTCCGGCGTCGGGCCGATTTGCCCTTCGCGGATCACGATCGTGACGAATTCCGGCAACGGCTCCGAATGCGCCTGCGCCCAGGTGGGACGCTGACTGCCCTCACACAGCATGAACCACAGGAAGCCGTAGGGCGGGAACGTCAGCAGATAGGTCAGTTGACCGATCGCGGGGAACACGGAGTCGGCGGTCATTTCGATCGGCACCGCGCCGTTGAACTCGGACAGATCGAGTTCGACCGCTTGTGGCGCGCGCGACAGATTGGCCACGCAGAGGATCGGCGGCTGGTCCGGCATTTCCCGCAGATACGCGAGAATCTTGCGGTTCTCCGGCTTCAGGAAGCGAATCGTGCCGCGCCCGAAGGTCTGCTTCGCGCGGCGCGTGGCGAGCATGCGCCGGGTCCAGTTCAGCAGCGAATGCGGATCGCGGCTTTGCGCTTCGACGTTGATCGCGTCGAAGCCGTAGAGCGAACCCATCACCGGCGGCAGCACGAGCTGCTCGGGGTCGGCGCGCGAGAACCCGCCGTTGCGATCCGACGACCACTGCATCGGTGTGCGCACACCGTCGCGGTCGCCGAGGTGGATGTTGTCGCCCATGCCGAGTTCGTCGCCGTAATAGATCACGGGCGTACCGGGCATGGACAGCAGCAGCGAATTGATCAATTCGATGCGGCGTCGGTCGCGCTCCATCAACGGCGCCAGGCGGCGGCGAATGCCGAGATTCAGGCGCGCGCGGCGATCGCTCGCATAGGTGTTCCACAGATAGTCGCGCTCGGAATCGGTGACCATCTCCAGCGTCAGTTCGTCGTGATTGCGCAGGAAAATCGCCCACTGGTTCGACTCGGCGAGGTCCGGCGTTTGCCGCATGATGTCGGTGATCGGAAAGCGGTCCTCGCTCGCGATCGACATGTAGATGCGCGGCATCAGCGGGAAGTGGAACGCCATGTGGCATTCGTCCTCTTCGCCGAAATACTCCTTCACGTCTTCCGGCCACTGGTTCGCTTCAGCGAGCAGCATCCGGTTCGGATACTCGGCATCGATCGTCGCGCGGATCTTCTTCAGCACCGCGTGCGTTTCCGGCAGGTTCTCGTTGTTGGTGCCTTCACGTTCAACCAGATACGGCACCGCATCGAGCCGCAGCCCGTCAATCCCCATATCGAGCCAGAAGCGCATCACCTGCAGCACTTCCCTTATCACCGCCGGATTGTCGAAGTTCAGATCGGGCTGATGCGAATAGAAGCGGTGCCAGAAGTAGGCGCCCGCGACCGGATCGTGCGTCCAGTTCGACGGCTCCGAGTCGATGAAGATGATCCGCGTTTCCTGGTACTTCTGATCGGTATCGGACCACACGTAGTAGTTGCGATGATTCGAACCCGGCTTCGCGCGGCGCGCGCGCTGGAACCACGGGTGCTGGTCCGAGGTGTGGTTGATCACCAGCTCGGTAATCACGCGAATGCCGCGCGCGTGCGCTTCCTGGATGAAGCGTTTGACGTCCGAAATCTGCCCGTAGTCCGGATGCACGCTGCGATAGTCGGCGATGTCGTAGCCGTCGTCGCGCCGTGGCGAAGGATAGAACGGCAGCAGCCAGATCGCGTTCACGCCGAGTTCGGCGATGTAGTCGAGCTTTGCGATCAGGCCGGGGAAGTCGCCTACGCCGTCGTTGTTCGCGTCGAAGAACGACTTGATGTGCACCTGATAGATGATCGCGTCTTTGTACCAGAGCGGATCGTCGCTCAAGGCCGCCGGCTTGCCGCGCCGCTGCGAGCGTGCTTTGGCCCCGCTGCCCGTGGTTGCGCCTGTCTGTCCCGGCGACGTGGTCTGTGCTGGATCGTCACGCTTCATGTCGCACCTTCCGTTGGGGTTGGGTTGCCAGCGTCGGCGTGATAGGCGCTGTCGGAATCGCTGTCTGCTTCATCCGGGCGCTCGGCGGGCAGGCCGCCGAGCGGCGCGATGCGCCAGATAGAGAACGGCTGGCCCGACCCGAGTTGCACGTGCTGCCAGCGGCCGTGCCATTCGAAGCGCGCGCCGGTCATCTGGTCGGTCACTTCCAGCGCGCCGTGATCGTGCAGATGCCAGCGCTGGAACGTGTCCCACGACAGTTCGATATCCGCGCCCTGCTCGTTGAACGGATCGAGGTTGATCGCCACGACGATCACGTTGTCGCGCGCCTCGGTCGCTTTCTCGAACAGCAGGATGTGATCATTGTGCGCGCTGAGGAACGTCAGGCCCAGATGCGTTTGCAGCGCCGGGTTGGCGCGGCGAATCCGGTTCAGCGCCGTGATCTCGCCGACGATGTTGCCCGGCCGGTTCCAGTCCCACGCGCGCAACTGGTATTTCTCGGAGTTGAGATATTCCTCGCTGTTGGGCAGCGCGGCGGCCTCGCAGAGTTCGAAACCGCAGTACACGCCCCACAAACCCGCCAGCGTCGACGCGAGCGCCGCGCGGATCAGAAAGCCCGTGCGTCCCTGCGACTGCAGATGGCGCGGGTTGATGTCCGGCGTGTTGACGAAGAAGTTCGGCCGGTAGAAATCACGCGCATCGGTTTGCGTGAGCTGGTTCATGTACTCGATGAAATCGCGCTTCGACTCGCGCCACGTGAAGTACGTGTACGACTGCGAGAAGCCGATCTTGCCGAGCCGGTTCATCATACGCGGACGCGTGAACGCTTCGGCGAGGAAGATCGTGTCGGGATAGCGCGCGCGTACGTCGGCCATCATCCATTCCCAGAACGGCAACGGCTTGGTGTGCGGATTGTCGACGCGGAAAATGTGCACGCCCGCTTCGATCCAGAACAGGATCACGTCGCGTAGCGCGATCCACAGGTCGGGTTTCGCGTCGTGCGCGTAGAAGTCGGGATTGACGATGTCCTGGTACTTCTTCGGCGGATTTTCCGCGTAACGCAAGGTGCCGTCCGGACGCCACGCGAACCACGTCGGATGCTCCTTGAGCCATGGATGATCCGGCGAGCACTGGATCGCGAAGTCGAGCGCGATTTCGAGGCCGTGCGCATGCGCGGCGGCGAGCATCGCCTTGAAGTCGTCGAGCGTGCCCAGTTGCGGATGCACGCCGGTGTGACCGCCTTCGGCCGCGCCGATCGCATACGGACTGCCCACATCGCCGGGCTGTGCGTTCAGGGTGTTGTTGCGGCCTTTGCGATTCGCGAGGCCGATCGGATGAATCGGCGGGAAATACAGCACGTCGAAACCCATATCGCGGATGCGCGGCAGCTTCGTCGTCACGTCCGCGAAAGTACCGTGGCGCGATTCGTCGTCGCTCATCGAACGCGGGAAGATCTCGTACCAGCTCGCGAAACGCGCGGCGGTGCGGTCCGCGTCGATCTTGTAGATGACCGGGTCGCGGCTCAGGAACGGCCGGTGGCGCGCGGCGGTCATCGCCTTCGCGGTGGTCGGCGCGAGGATCAGCGCGAGCCTGGTGGCGGCGTCGGACTTTGTGAAGAGCTTGACGATCTGTTCGAGCGGCTCCTTCACCGCACCTTCTGTCGTCTCCACTTCGGCAAGCACCAGCGCGAACAGATGCGCGGCTTCGTCGAGTTCGAGTTCGACGGTCTGGCCCGCCTTCAGCTTCTTCTCGACGTGCTCGACGAGCGACGCGAAGTCGTCGCGCCACGCGATCACGCTGAACTCGTGACGGCCGAGCCGTTCGAGCGGAATGCGCGCGTGCCAGATGTCGAGTCCGGCGGGCTGCGCGGGACTCATCAATACTTCGTGCCAGGCGGTTTCGTCGGCGGCGCGCCAGATCACGGCGGCGGCGATCTTGTCGTGACCTTCGGCGAAAATCGCGGCGCTGATTTCGACGCGCTCGCCCACCGTGCTCTTGGCCGCGAAGCGGCCGTTGTCGACCGTGGGCATCACGCTTTCGATCGCCACGCGCGGCGCGTTGAGCGCCTCCAGCACGGACTTGCGGCCACTGCGCTTGCTGTTGGCCTTGTCGATGGGCGGAGCGAGGCGGATCGGCTTCTCCGTCACCGCGCGCAAGAGGCGCACCGCGCCGGGCGCGAGCGTGAACGGCGTCAATCCGGCTGGCGCGGCATGGCCCGGCGCATCCAGCGGCACGAAGCGTGTGAAGTTGCCCGGCGCGCTAGCGAGGAAGCGTGCGGGATCGACGCGCACCGGCGCGCCGAGTTCGGGATTGATGGCGATCAGCACCGCTTCGTCGGCGTCGCGCAGGTCCGGCTGATCGGCGCGCAACAGGACGGCGGCGGGCGCACCGGGCCCGCTCAACGGGCGCAATTCACCATTGGCGTGCAGCGTCCTCGAATTGCGCGCCACCTCGTTGGCATGGGTGATCCGTTCCGTAAGATCGAATTTCTTTGCCTGGACAGCGAGCGCGAATTGCGACGCGTCGCCGCGCGTTTGCGACATGGGTTCGGCGATGCCGTATTCGAAGCCCATCGGCATCATCCAGCCGGTGCCGAGCGCAGTCGATGTGAACAGCGCGCGCCGGTAAGCCCGCTCGACGATGGCGGCGTCGTGGGCGTCGGTCAACTCGGCGGCGAGACGCGTGCCGTAGGGCGCTTCAGGAAACGTGACCGGCGCGCCGATACGCGCGAGCGCCGCGTGCTCCTCGACCATCCAGCTCGCGCGGAAGTCCCACCAGCGCACCGACGAGAACGCGCTGTCGAAGCCCGCGCTCTCCAGCCCGGGCAGATCGTCGCGCGCTAGACCAGGGGTTGCGGCGAGCAGGCGCACGTCGGGATGCTTCGCGCGCAACGCGTCGCCGAGCTGGCGCCAGACGGCGGCCGGCACGCGATGCGGCGAATCGAAGCGGAAGCCGCCCACGCCCGCGTCGGCCAGCGCCAGCAGCTGTTGCGTCCACCAGCCGGTCAGTGCATCGCGGCTGCCGGCGTCGTTGAAGTTCGCATACGCGACGTTGTCCTCGCGATGCACATGGCGCGGATCGAGCCGCGCCTCTTCAGACTCGAAGGAATGGAACCAGTCGGCATGGTCGGCGTAGAGCGCGCCATCGGCGGCCATCCGGTCGATCACGAGATCGGTCAGCAACGTGAGACCGTTCTGGCGGGCGGCGTCTGCGAGTGTGCGCAGCGCGTCGAGCGCGGCTTGCCGCGCCTCGAACACCGGATGCAGCCTGGCGTGGTTGCCGACCACCTGTCCGTGGCCCGCCTGCCCCGGCTCGAAGAGGCCGCCGATCAGCGCATGATCGAAGCCCAGCGCGGCCGCATGAGCGAACTGCGCGGGCCATGCATCGAGCGGCCCGACCAGGAGTGAATGAAAAAAGTAAATCCGCGGCGCATACCCGTTTGGAGGTTCCATCGGTGGTTTCCAGATTCGTCCTGCTGCGGTGTGGATGCAGTTGGCATGCGATCGCAGCGCTCATTGGGCTTCCAGAGCCGGCTACCGCGCGTTGCATCAGCGAAGGCGCGTACTGGTCAATGTAGTGCAAAGATCGTCACGCCGCTGGCCAGTCGAAGGTGCTTTGACGCCAGACTTCGGCTGCGCCAGGCCGGCCGAAGCTATTCGGGAGCAGCAGCAAGCGTTGTGCCAGTCGATGACAGGAGCGGCTCGATGGGAGGGCGGGCGGGTGCCCTGAAGGAAAGCGCGCCGGGCATGAATGAGGAGACCTCCCCACGCCGACGCCGCTCGCATGTGTAAAACGGGCGGGCGTCGTGCGGGTTTTACAAGGGGCGCAGGCGAGGCGGCGTGATGACCGCAAAAGGCGAACTGGCGAGCGGCACGGGCGGGGTCGGTAGCGTTATGACCCCAGCAGGCCTGCTGCGATGTTCACGCACAAGCCCAAGACGGCGACGTTGAAGTAAAACGACAGAATGGACTGCGCGAGCGCGGCGCGGCGAATCGTTCGCGAGCGCAATACCACATCCGAGGTTTGCGAAGCCACCGCGATGGTAAACGAGAAATACAGGAAGTCCCAGTAGTTCGGTTGGAGCTTGTGGTCGGGAAACAGCAGTGCGGTCTCTTTGGCGTCGGCGTCGTAGTAGAGCCGCGCGTAGTGCAGCGTGAAGATGGTCGGAATCAGAAACCATGCGCCGATCAGCGTGAGACCGGTCAGCAGGTAGTGCCATGCGCTCGACGCCCCAGCGGTTCCTTTCGCCGATGCCAGTTCCAGCACGATCGCGGCGACGCTTGCGATGGTCGCGACACAGATCACGAAGAGCACGACGCCCGCGTTTTCGTCGTCACGTCGCGCGTATTCGCGGACCCGGTTTTCGTCAGCGACGGCCATGTGCACCCAGATCATCAACAGGTAGCTCCAGATGGCGGCGTCCCAGCCGATCAGCGCGCGCGCCGTCGCGCTGATTTGCCCGGGCACCAGCAGCGTGACCGCGCTGCCGATGATGAGGCCGAGCACCGTGCGTGGCCGATTGCGAAGAACCTGCGGATAGAATTTCGTGAGCATGGAATCGGGAGTGAGCGTGGAGTGGGCGCCATCCGTGTCGCGGATTCTACTCGCGCTTCGGTGAGCATTTGTCGAATCGGCGAATCACAAGCTATAGTCTTTCGCAGCGGGCTTGCGCGCCGCTTTCAGTTGAAAGGCGATTGGCAGGCAACGGGCCGTCGGCCTGCGCATTGCGCTGTAAAGGCCATCGCAAGGCAATGATCGGCAAGCTGTAATGCGGCTCGCATCGACAGCAGGCGCACACTGCGCATTGCGCGCATAAGGCCGCTCGAGCGGCGTCAGACCAGGTTTGGGAAAGAGCAATCGAAGCAGCGCGTACAGCGTCACGCCAGCGCGGCGCTGCTGGTTGAGAATGACTCACCATCTGGAGTCCCCATGACAGAGGTTCCCGACGACCACGTTGCGCACCGCGCAGTGACGCATCCGGCCGGATTGCTGTCATCCGCTTCGCCTTCATCGCAGTCTTCACGTTCCGCCACGTTTTCAGCTTCGCGCAGAGCATGGGTGCTCGGCGCGTGCGCCGCCGCCGCGGCGCTCGCGTTTGCCGGCGCTGGCCGACCGCTCTCGTGGATCGCCCCGGCCTTCGCCGACGCGCCGCCCGCAGGCGGTGGACTCGACGCCTTCCTCGCGCTCTCGCAGCGTCTCACCGGCCGCAGCGGCTTCGACGCCGTTCTCGGCAAACGCGTGTACGACGCCCTCGCCAGATCCGACAGCCAGTTCACGCAGAATGTCGCCGCGCTCAACACGTGGCTGCAAGGCCATGGCGGCGTGCCGTCCGATACCGTCACGCAGGCTTTGCAGGCCGAGCAGCCGGCGCTCGCGAAAGCCGTGAGCGCGATCATGCGCGCGTGGTATCTCGGCCTCGTCGGCGACATGCCGCATGTGGACGTGGTCGCGTATGAAAAAGCGTTGATGTTCGAACCCGTCAAGGACGTGCTGACCGTTCCGTCCTATTGCCGCGACGTGCCGTTTTTCTGGACGCACAAGCCGTTGAGCGCCTGAACGATCCTCTCGCGCGTGCCGCGTCGTCCAGTTTTGCCGTTCGACGTTGGGCCGCCACGCGATGTATCAAGCAACGATAAGCCAGCACGACCATCGTGTATGGGACCGGAGTGCGAAGCATGGGACCGGAGTAAGTGCTGAAACACTAACTCCGATCGACATAAGCGCTGAAGCACTAACTCTGGTCGACATACGGGTGCATGGGACCGGAGTGCGAAGCATGGGACCGGAGTAAGTGCTGAAGCACTAACTCCGATCGACATAAGCGCTGAGGCGCTAACTCCGGTCGACATACGCGTGCACGGGACCGGAGTAAGCGCTGAAGCGCTAACTCCGGTCGACATACGCGTGCATGGGACCGGAGTAAGTGCTGAAGCACTAACTCCGGTCGACACAGAAGAGGGCAGCCATGGCAAACACAAATTCGGCCGATGTCGTGGTGGTCGGCTCGGGCGTCGCGGGCGGACTGGTCGCGCATCAGTTGGCGCTGGCCGGCGCGTCGGTGATCCTGCTCGAAGCCGGGCCGCGCATCCCGCGCTGGCAGATCGTCGAGAACTTCCGCAATTCCCCCGCCAAGGCGGATTTCGCGACGCCGTATCCGTCGACGCCTTATGCGCCTCATCCCGAGTACGCGCCCGCCAACAACTATCTGATCCAGAAGGGCGACTATCCGTACAACTCGCAATACGTGCGACTCGTGGGCGGCACGACATGGCACTGGGCCGCCGCCGCGTGGCGGCTGCTGCCGACGGACTTCCAGTTGCACAAACTGTACGGCGTGGGGCGCGACTGGCCGTATCCGTATGAGATGCTGGAGCCGTGGTATTCGGCGGCAGAAGTGCAACTCGGCGTATCAGGTCCGGACAGCTCCATCGATCTCGGTTCGCCCCGCTCGAAGCCTTATCCGATGAGCCAGTTGCCGCTGTCGTACATGGATCAGCGTTTCAGCGACGTGCTCAACGCGCAGGGCTTCAAGGTCGTGCCGGAGCCCGTGGCGCGCAACAGCCGCCCATACGACGCGCGGCCCACCTGCTGCGGCAACAACAATTGCATGCCGATCTGTCCGATCGCCGCGATGTACAACGGCGTCGTGCATGCGGAGAAGGCCGAGCAGGCTGGCGCGAAGCTGATCCCCGAAGCAGTGGTGTACCGCGTCGAAGCGGACAACAAAGGGCTCATCACGGCGGTCCACTATAAAGACCCGAACGGCAACAGCACGCGCGTGAGCGGCAAGCTGTTCGTGCTCGCCGCCAACGGTATCGAAACGCCGAAGCTGATGCTGATGTCGACCTCCGACAAATTCCCGCACGGCGTGGGCAACAGCTCCGATCAGGTGGGCCGCAATCTGATGGATCACCCCGGCACGGGCGTCACGTTTCTCGCCAACGAGCCGTTGTGGCCGGGCCGCGGGCCGATGGAGATGACGTCGATCGTCAACTTCCGCGACGGCGCGTTCCGCTCCGACTACGCGGCGAAGAAGCTGCATCTGTCGAACGGCGTGCCGACCATGGGCGTGACCGCCGATCTGCTGAAAAAAGGCCTCACCGGCGCGGAGCTCGACCGGCAGATTCGCGACCGCGCGGCGCGTACGCTGAACATCAACAGCTTCCACGAGCATCTGGCGGAGCCGCACAATCGCGTGGTGCCGTCGGCGGATCACAAGGACGCGCTCGGCATTCCACAGCCCGAGATCTATTACTCGATCAACGATTACGTGAAGAAGAGCGCCGCCGATACGCACGAACTGTATGCGCGAATCGCGGCGCTGTTCGGCGGCACGGAGGTCGCGTTCGACGACGCCTTCGCGCCCAACAATCACATCATGGGCACCACGATCATGGGCAGCGATCCGGCGGATTCGGTGGTGGATTCGGACTGCCGCACGCACGATCATTCGAATCTGTTCATTGCCAGCAGCGGCGTGATGCCGACGGCGGCCTCGGTGAATTGCACGCTGACGATCGCGGCCTTGTCGCTGAAACTGGCCGACAAGCTCAAGCGCGAAATCTGAGCCCCGAGCGGAGAGCCACCATGAAGAAGAACACCTCTCGCGTGCCGCCGGAAATCGCGCTGGTGCAGACCAGGCGCCGCCGCATCGGGGTTGCGGCGCTGGCGGCAGCGTTCTCGCTGGCCGCGCTGTATGTCGCCTGGCATGAGGCGAACGGACCGGGCGCCCGACCCACTGACGAACTACCGATCACGCAAGCCCGCGCCGACTCTGCGTCGAAACCGGCCGACGCCGCGGCAATGCCGGCCGGCGCCAGCGGCAACACTCTGGTCAAGCGCGGCGAGTACCTCGCGCGAGTCGGCGATTGCGCCGCCTGCCACACCGCGGACAAGTCGCGTCCGTTCGCGGGCGGGCTGCCGATCGACACGCCGTTCGGCACCATCGTGACGCCGAACATCACGCCCGATCCGGATACCGGTATCGGCCAATGGAGCGACGCCGATTTTCTGCGCGCGATGCACGAGGGCATCGGCAAAGGCGGCGAGCGGCTCTACCCGGCCTTTCCGTACGCGGAGTACACGCGCGTCACCGAGCAGGACTTGCTCGCCATTCGGGCGTACCTGAACACGCTCACGCCGATCCACTACACGCCGCCGGCCAACAGCCTGAAATTCCCGTTCAACCAGCGCTGGCTGATGGTGTTGTGGAACCTGTTCAATTTCACTGAAGGCCGCTTCGTTCCCGATCCGAAGCAAAGCGCCGAATGGAATCGCGGCGCGTATCTGGTGACGGGACTCGCCCATTGCGAGGAGTGCCATACGCCGCGCAATTTCATGCAGGGCTTGAAGTCGAGCGCGCGTTTCTCCGGCGCGGTGCAGGCCGGCTGGCATGCGTTCAACATCACGCCGGACAAGATCAGCGGCGTGGGCGACTGGCGCGATGACGAGCTTGTCGCGTATCTGGCGACTGGCGCGGCGGCGGGCCGCGCGAATGCGGCCGGTCCGATGGGCGAAGTGGTCGCCGACAGCACGCAGTACATGGCGCCGTTCGATCTGCGTTCGATCGTCACGTATCTGCGCACGGTGCCGCCGGTCAGCGGCGGCGAGTCGCGCCCGCGCCATCAGTGGGGCAATCCCGCCGACGACGTGACCGCGCTGCGCGGCACCGCGATCAGCGGGGTGAACGGCGCGCAGCTTTTTGTGGCCAATTGCGCGACCTGCCATAGCTGGACGGGCCAGGGTGTGGGCGCGAGCGCGCCGGGCGCGTATCCGTCGCTGATCCACAATTCGACGGTCGGCGCGAGCGACGTCAGCAATCTGGCGCTGGTGATTCTGCACGGCGTAAGCCGCACGACCGCGCATGCGGACGTGCTGATGCCCGCATTCGGCAGCCAGCTCACCGACGAGCAGGTGGCCGCCATCACCAACTATGTGACCCGCCAGTTCGGCAATCCGCAGTCGACGGTGACGGCCGAGCAGGTCGGCAAGCTGCGCACGCCGTAGCCAGCGCCGCTGCGCACGCTGCTGCGCACGCAGCAATAGTCATCGCGAAGGCGATGTGTTTCTGGTAAAGGAATCCGCGAAACACACCGGTTTTGCGTAGTTTTGCGTCGTTTTTGCGCTGCAAAACGCCAGGATACGATAGGCACCGCGCATACGCACCCGCGGACGCAGCATTATCATGAGTAAATGGCTTCCGTACTCGTTAACCCCGTCCAACATCATGCAGCCAATGCGAGCGGCCGCGACTTCGTGGTCGGCGATCTGCACGGCTGCGTCGATGCATTGCGCTATCTGCTGCGCCTGATCGCGTTCGACCCGGTGCGCGACCGGCTTTTTTCGGTCGGCGATCTGGTCGATCGCGGCGAGCATTCCGAGCAGGCGCTGGCGCTGCTCGACAGGCCGTGGTTCTTCCCCGTGCTCGGCAACCACGAAGACACGCTGTGCGCGGTCGCCGACGGACGTTTGCGGCGTGAATGGTGGTTCGGGATTGGCGGCGCATGGGCCGTGAACGTGCCGGACGAACGCTTGCAGCACTACGCGGAACATCTGCGGACATTGCCGCTCGCGCGAGTGGTCGGCAGCGGGAAAGAGCGCTTCAACGTTCTGCATGCCGAATTTTTCGGCACCGACGCCGATCTCGACGCCGGCAACTTCTCGTTCGAAACCCGTGAGCGGATGCTCTGGGGACGCGACCTGGCGGTGGGCAACTACGATCCGGCGCGGCAACGCGGGCTTTCGCTGACCTATTGCGGCCACACGCCGATGCGCGACATCAAGCAGATCGGTTCGCAGGTGTTCATCGACACCGGCGCGTTCGGCCCCGGCGGCAAGCTGACGATCGTGCAGCCTGAGGCCTTGCTGCGCTGGTCGATTTCGGTCGAGGAGGCGCGTGCCGAAGGAGCGGCGGCGCTGGCTTTACCCTGAGCGCGCCCGTCGCCGCACCTGTTGCCGCGCCTGCCGCCGCGCCCGTTCATCATGTTCATCAGCCGACCTGGCTGAGTTCGAACACCATGTCCACGCTCGTGCCATTCCAGTTGTATTCCAGATACGCCGCGTGGTGGCAATCGCGCAGCAACGTGGTGCGGAACGCCGCGAGACATTCGCCTCCGGTATCGCGCACCGACGGATACGCGATGCCCGGCGCACCCGCCTCGCGCACCGCGCGGCCTAGCGATTGACCCGCCAGATAATCGTCCGGCGACAGCACGGCGAGATCGAGTGAAGGGTCGTCACGCAGATCGACCACATTGCCTTGCGCGGCCACCGTGTAGAGACGCATTTGTTGGCGCATAGGCGGCTCGGCGGTCGCTTCCAGAAATTTCCCGGTGTGATAACGCGTCTCGGCAATCGCGGTGCCGCGCGAGCGGGCGCAATAGAACACGCCGTAAGTGCCGTCGGAAAAGCGGCTGCCGAGCGGATTCAGATGCGTCAGCGCGGCCATGATCGGTCCGTAGCCTGGGCCGAAGCGGCGCTCGTCGCGCGGCACCAGATCGAGTTCGCCAATTTCGGTGCGCAGCCGGTCGTTGGTCATGGCTTCGAGCGCGTATAGCGCGTCGAAGTCTTCTGGCGAAGCGACCCGGTCGAACAGATTGATGGCCGGGAAGCGTGTAGGAATCACGCGATACGCGGGCGACCAGTCGAGCGGCGCGGTGGGCCAGCGGTCCTGCCAATGCGGTTGTGTCACGCCCACCCGCCTCGCATCGCGTCGAGATACTGGCGCACGGCCACGAGGTCGCTGATGTTGCCGGCCAGCATGCGGTCCAGCGCGCGGCGGCCGCCGAATGGCGGCGCGCTGTTGGGGCGCTTGATCCAGGTGTCGGCGGCGTTGGGCTGCGGCAGCAGAATCTGCAACGCCTTGTAAATGCCGAGCAGCAGCGACAGGCGCTCGAGCGTGTCACGCCCGAGGCGGGCCGCTTCAGGCGTCTGCTTCCACTTGAAGAAGGTGGAGCGGCCCGGTGAGCCGAGCAGCACGATCTGCTCGTCGGCGTTCAGGTCCCAGTCGTGCGCGATTTTGAAGAACGCGCGCAACCCCGCCGCGGACATCTCCGAAACCGTAGGTTCCGAAATCGGCCGGCGAATCGGCGCTTCGGGCGGGATGAGGCGGGCAGCGTGAGCCATGAGTGGGTAAGTCCCTATGTGTACTTAAAAATGATATTAGTCTAAATATGGATTTTTGCAAGAGAATATAATCCCGGCTCGTTATGCAGTCGAAGATCAGGAGAAGCCGGAGATGTGGATTCGAGTAGTGGCAGCGGCGCTTGCCGTGTGGTGTGTGTCGGAAGCGGCGATGGCGGCGGGTTATGCGGAAGTCTGGAATCCGCCCGAAGCGAGCGGGCATGTGGCGAAGCATGCAGCGAAGAAGCCGGGCCCTAATGTTAAGGCCGGATCGAAGTCGGAGTCGAAGCAGGCCGCAAACGCTCGGCACGGCGCGCCGCGAGTGGCGTCGGCGACGGCAGCGGGGCATGGCAGCAAATTGGCCGCTCATGGCGGCGTGAAGAAGGTCGCTGCGAAGAGTGGCGCGACGCACGGCGCCAAGGCGCCGGCTGCAGGCAAGCCCAAGGCGAAAGCCGCCGTCATGGCACAGGGCGGGAAGCCGCATGCGCAGCTTGTCCGGGCCAAACCGGGGCAAGGCAAGGTTGTGCACGCTAACCTGGTCCAGCCACGCACGGCTCGTCCGCAGGTGGCCAAGGTCGCGGCGAGACCGGCGGTGTCCAGCACGAATGCGTCGGCCATGTCCGCAAACGTTGGCGCCGGTTCGGCCGACGCAGCCACTAATCCGGCCACTGCCAGCAGCGGCTCGCTGCCGCCGATCATCCACTGAACCGGGTTCGCGCAGCGTGTTGGCATCGGCGTTTGCTGCGCGGCGGCCTTACTGTTGTGAGGCACGGCCTGACAATGGGTGCGGACAGTCTTTCTTCGAGACTTAGCTACTGGATCTCCCGCCGGCCTAATTCTTTAACCAGGCGGAAAGGCCGTGCGCGTCATCCACCGAAGCGCGGTCTTGTCATTGCGTGGCCAACCCATTCGCCACCAACCGCAACGTCTCCATCGAGCGCGGATCCCTCACCCGCGAATGCAGCGTCACACGCGACTCCGGCAGCGCCGGCAAGCCCAGCCGCGCGCCAACATCGAGCAAGCCGCGCGGCGCGACCCTGCGCGCCAGCGGCGACACGGCCAGCCCCGCCGCGACCGCCGCGCCGACGGCAGCCACGCCGCCGCCGACGAACACCTCCTGCCACGCAATCCCCGCTTCCGTCAGCGTGCGCAGCGCCACGTCGCGAACGTTGCACGGCGGACTCAGCAGCGCCAGCGCCAGCGGCTCGCCGACCCTCGGCAACCACGCCGGCGTCGCCAGCCAGCCGAGCGGTTCGCTGAACAGCACTTGCGCGTCGTCGCGCGGCGGTTCGTCGGCGCCATAGCGGATGATCACCGCGTCGAACCGGCGCTCGTCGAATTGCGCGAGCAGCGCCGCCGACGTCCCCATGTGCAATTCGATCACCAAACCAGGATCGTGCGCGTTGAGCCGGCCGAGCAGCTGCGGCAAATCGGGCCCCGCGACATGCTCGCTGAGCCCCAGCACGAGCCGCCGCCGCTCCACTGACAGTGAACCCAGCGCGCGCTCGTGCGCGTTCAGCAACTCGCGTGCGGCGCCGAGAAATGCAGTGCCGTCGATGGAAAGACGCACGACGCGCGGCGTGCGCTCCAGCAACTGTTTGCCCAGATGCGCTTCCAGCCGCTTGAGTTTCAGGCTGACGGCCGATTGCGTGGTATCGAGCGCGTCCGCGGCGCGCGTGAAACTGTGCAGGTCGGCAACCAGCACGAAGGCCCGCACCGCATCGAGATCGAGGACTTTCATTTCATTTGAATATAGATGAAATATCGGGTGATATGTGTTTATTATGAATGAGAGAGCCTATGCTGGGGTTGTCTAATCACCGCAACGAAGGAGTTTCATCATGCCGCTCACCCGAATCGCATTGCGCGCCGGCAAGCCGACCGAATACCGGAAGGCGCTGACCGATAGCATCCAGCGCTCGCTGGTGGACACGTTCAACGTGCCGAAGGACGACCAGTTCGTGCTGATCACCGAGCACGAGGCCGGCAATCTGATCTACGACAGGCAGTACCTGAACATCGAGCGCAGCGACGATTTCGTCGTGATCCAGCTCACGGTGAGCAATACGCGCACGATCGACCAGAAGAAGGCGCTGTATCTGCGGATCGTCGACGAACTGGCGAAGTCGCCGGGGCTGCGACGAGAGGATGTATTCATCAGTCTCGTCGAGGTGGAGAAGGAGAACTGGTCGTTCGGCAACGGGATTGCGCAGTACGCGGTGTGAACGCCGCGACGGTAAAGTGGTCTGCTAACGAAACGGCGGGGCGAGCATCGACAATCGTCGCCCGCCGCCGCCCTCAGTTCCTCAGAAAAGCACCCTTCCGTCACGCAATCGTATCGATCACTCCGCCGTCCACGTGCAGCGCCGCGCCCGTGGTCGCCGAGGCCTGCGGCGAGCTTCGCATCCGCCGGCGCGCGGCGGATGCGCGCCCGGTGGCTCGCGTGCGCGTCGTTATAATGGTTCGCTGTCCTTTCCTGGAGCTTCGAGCGCTTCTCGCCATGACATCCGAACACATCGATCCTCACAACGAATCCCTCGAACTCGGCGGCTCCGTCTGGTTCCAGGCCGGCGCGCAGACGCTTGGCGGCGCGTCGCGGATCGCGCTGCTCGCGGCGATCGGCGAAACCGGCTCGATTACCAGCGCGGCGAAAGCGGTCGGCATGAGCTACAAAGGCGCGTGGGACGCCGTCGACACGATGAACAACCTCGCCGGCGAGCCGCTCGTCGTGCGCCTGACCGGCGGCAAAGGCGGTGGCGGCACCACGCTCACGACGCGCGCGGTGAAGCTGATCGAGACGTTTCGCGCGGTCGAGCGCGAGCATCGGCGTTTTCTCGAACGTGCGGGCGCGGCAATCGAAGGTTTCGCGACGGATTGGGATCTGATCGGCCGCATCGGCGTAAAGACCAGCGCGCGCAACCAGTTCTACGGCACGGTGTCGTCGATCACGCGCGGCACGGTCAACGACGAAGTTTCGCTGACACTGCCCGGTGGTCACATGATCGTCGCCGTGCTCACGCATGAGAGCACCGAGACGCTGGGCCTGGTCGAAGGCGTGGCGGCGTTCGCGTTGATCAAGGCATCGTGGGTCGTGCTGCTCGTCGAGGACGCAAGCGGCGCGCCGCTCAGGCTGTCGGCGCGCAATCAGTTGCGCGGTACCGTGCAGAGCGTGAAGCGCGGCGCGGTGAATGCCGAGGTATCGCTGGCGCTCGCAGGCGGCGCGGTCGTGACTGCGGTCATCACCAATGAGAGCGTCGATGCGCTCGGTCTCGTGGAAGGCTCGAACGCGGTCGCGGCGTTCAAGGCATCGAGCGTGATACTCGGAGTGAAGGACTGAGCGCTGGGCAGACGCCAGCGGTGTAAGTGGCCGCCAACCAGCGCCGCGCGCCTGTCCAGGTCAGGGCGCGCTCGGCGCGTAGCCGGCGAACGGCTGATGCTCGCGCACGCAGCCATCGCTGACTTGCACGACCTGATCGCCGAACGCGGCGACATCCTCTGGATCGTGCGTGATCAACACCATCGGAATATCGAGCCGCGTTTGCAGCTCCGACAGCTCGTTGCGCATGCGCTGGCGCAACGCGCTATCGAGTGCGGAAAAGGGTTCGTCCAGCAACAGCAGGCGAGGTTGCGCGACGAGTGCCCGCGCCAGCGCCACGCGCTGCTTCTGTCCGCCCGACAACTGCACCGGATGATTGCCCGCGACGTTCTTCAGTTCCAGCGCGTCGAGCCAGTAGTCGACTTGCGGATGCGCATGCCGTGCGCGCGGATTGAGCCAACCCCGCTGCAAGCCGAAGCCGATGTTTTGCCGCACGTTCAGATGCGGAAACAGCGCGTAGTCCTGAAACAGGTAGGCGATCTTGCGCGCCTGCGGTTTCAGATCGACGCCGCGCGCGCTGTCGAACAGCGCGTCGCCATGCAGCGTGATCGCGCCTTCGTCGGGGCGCAAGAGGCCGGCGATCGCCTGCAAGGTCAGGCTCTTGCCCGCGCCTGACGGTCCGAACAGCACGACGCGCGGCGTGGCCGCCCTGAACGACACGTCGAGCGTGAAGCGGCGCTCGGCGCTCTCGAAGGTCTTGCGGATGTCGACGGCTAGCGGCATCTCAGCGCGAACTCAGGAGCGTGTGCTGCGGCACCAGACGGCCCGCGAGCAGCAGGATCACGACGCACGTCACCGAGGTCACGAGTACCAGGAAATTCGCGGTGCTGTCATCTCCGGCCTGCACGGCCGCGTAGACCGCCACCGAGAGCGTCTGCGTGCGGCCCGGCAGGTTGCCCGCGATCATCAGCGTCGCGCCGAATTCGCCGAGCGCTCGCGCGAACGCCAGCAGGCCACCGGCGAGAATGCCACGCGTGGCGAGCGGCAGGGTCACGCGAAAGAACACCGCCGTTTCGCTGACGCCGAGCGTGCGTGCGGCCCGCTCCAGTTGCGGATCGACGGATTCGAATGCGGCGCGCGCCGATTTCAGCACCAACGGAAACGCCACCACCGTCGACGCGATCACCGCGCCCTGCCACGTGAACACCAGCTGGATATCGAAGCGGTCGAGCCACGCGCCGATCACGCCGCGCCGCCCCAGCAGCACGAGCAGGTAGTAGCCGAGGACCGTGGGCGGCAGCACGAGCGGCAGCATCAGCATCGAATCGATCACGTCGCGCGCGCCGGAGCGCCAGCGCGACAAACCGAAGCCCGCCGCGACACCGAACACCAGATTGAGCGCAGTGGCCCAGCCCGCCACTTTCAACGACAGCAGGAGCGGAATCCAGGCCTGTTGCATGAGCTTGCGCGATCCCGATGAGGTTAATGCGCGTTATTGCGCGGGCCTGAAGCCGTACTTCGCGAGCACCGCTTGGCCAGCCGGCGACAGCACGAAGTTCATGAACGCCTGGGCGTCGGCGGCGTGACGGCTGCCTTCGACCTGCGCGATCGGATAGGTGATCGGCGTTTGCGTCGGCACGTTCAGCGCGACCTTGACCTTGTCCGGCATGATCGCGGCGTCGGTGCTGAACACGAAGCCGGCGTCGACCTCGCCGCGCGCCACGTAGTCGAGGCTCTGACGCACGTTCGACGCCAGCACGGCCTTCGCGCTGACCGCGTCCCACACGCCGGCGGCCTGCAGCGCGCCCTGCGTATACCGGCCGACCGGCACCGAAGCCGGATCGCCGAACGCGACCCGTTTCACGTTCGCCGACGTCAGATCGCCCAGTCCTGTCGGCGCGAAATGGCTGTCGGCAGGCACGATCAGCACCAGCGAATTGGCGGCGAAGTCGCGGCGCGAGGCCGGCACGATTACCTTCTCGGCGACGGCTTTGTCCATCGCCTTCTGATCCGCGGACGCGAACACATCGGCGGGCGCGCCTTTGACGATTTGCTGCATCAGCACGTCGGAGGCGCCGAAATTCAGCAGAACCTTGGTGCCCGGATGCTGCTGCTCGAAGACTTCGCTGACTGCCTTGAACGCGTTGGTCAGGCTGGCGGCGGCGGAGACTACGAGTTCGTCGGCGCGCGCATTCACGCTGACGGCGACGGATAGCGCGCCGACGACGCACAGCGCGCGTTTCAGAAGGCGGCGGGAGAGGGTCATGAGGGTCTGGATGGCCGGCGTAGACCGGCACGGCGAGTTAAAACGCCTATCGTAATATATGAAAGGATATAACGATACTCATGATAATAATTCAGCCACGCTTATGAAGCGTTTGCGAAGCAGCGGGAACGCGTCAGACTTTGGACGTTTGCGGCGGCGCGAGCGTATTGAGCGTCTGCGAGAGCGGCGTGGCCGCGGACGGGCGGACATCGCGCACCGCCTTCCACTTCGCGCGGATGAATGGCCTGTCGTGACCGGACACCTTCAACGCGATATGCGTGACCCAGCGCTGGGTCGGCACGTGCACGCCGTGCATCAACACGGCGAGAACCAGCATGCTGACGGCGACGGGCAATGCCGACAGACGGCCCGGCTCGGTATTCCACGCCATCCGCACGAACAGCAATGCGGCGAGCGCACCGGTCAGGCAGCCGGTGACGGCCTCGGACGGTGAGTGAGCGCTCAGCACGACGCGCGACAAGCCCACGGCGATACCCGCAGCCAGCCCGAGCAAAACGCCGAGCAGACGAATCGCCGGACGCGCCGGCAGCAGCATCAGGAACAAAGCGACCGGATAGACGGCGGTAGACAGCATGGCATGGCCACTGACGCCGGTGAAATCCAGTTCGCGCACGCCGACACCCCAGCCGAGGAACGCCAGCTTGGTCACGGTGACGACGCCGATGGCGGCGCCGAGCAGCAGCAGCCAGCCTGCCGCCATGCGCCACGTGTAGCCGAGCGCCAGCCAAAGGGCGATGGCGAACGCGAGCGGCAGCGTCATGCCGGCCCCGCCGAGACTGGTGATCGAATACCACAGGTGAAGAGGTAAATCGGGCATGGCAGGAGTGAGTGCGACCCAGGCCGCGTAGCATCAGGTTGGTGAAGAAATCAACGCGCGCACGGCGCGAGGCGTCGACGCGGCGCAGGCACGCGCATCCATTGATTCAACCGCCAGTATAGACGGGTGTGGCACCGCGGTCTCGCCGCGCGCGGCGCAGCTTGGCCGCCGAGCCGGACATCAGACGTTGGCCCGCGAACGAACTTGCAGCGGTTTGACGCCGCGGCGGCTCCGAGGTTCGCCAAGCGGAAATTTGAACTTGAGTGCCTCCCAGGACGTCAGCATCGCAGGCGGATTGATGTTATTGTGCATTGCACAAGAAACATCGTTGCCTTTTTATCGAACCGCCCCTGTCCCTTTTTGCGAGGTCATTCGCCAATGGCAAAAAGTCTATCGAAAATCTGGCTGCGCGGTCTGAAGCGACTGCTCGCCATTCAAACCGAGCACGCTAAAAAGACCACCAAGCGCGTCACGGCGCGGCCGGCGCGGGCCGCCACCACTAAGCCGTCCGCCAAGGTTCATCCGGTCAAGCCGACGGCTGCGCTGCGCACCCCTGCGAAGCGCGAGGTGCCGCGCGTCGCCGCCCGCGAGTCGCGGGTGCGCCCGCGCGCGTCGGCGTGGACGAACGGTTCGTGGACCCGCTCGTTCCATTCCGCGCCGGCGGCGCCGGGGCGGCTCGTCAATCATCTTCAATACGGGTTGTACGTCCCGTCGGGACATGCGCTCGAGGCGATGCCGCTGGTCGTGATGCTCCACGGTTGCACGCAATCGATCGACGAATTTGCCGAAGGCACGCGGATGAACGTGCTGGCGGATCGCTACGGTTTTGCGGTGGTTTATCCGGAGCAGTCGAAACATGCGCACTCGCACCGCTGTTGGCACTGGTACGACGCCGGCGAAACCGCCGGCGGGGCCGAGGCGCGCGCGGTGGTGTCGCTGGTCGATGCGCTGGTGGCGGAGCATGGATTCGACTCCGGGCGCGTGTATGTCGCCGGAATTTCCGCCGGGGCGGGTCTCACGGCGCTTCTGGCCATCAAATATCCAGGACACTTCGCCGCAGTCGCACTGCATTCCGGCCCTGCTCTGGGTGAAGCCCGCTCGGGCATTACCGCAATGGACGTGATGCGGCGCGGCGCTCGCCGCGAGCCGGTCGCGCTCGCCGACGAAGTGGTCGACGTGGCCAACTATCCCGGCATGCCGGCGCTCATCATCCACGGTGACGCCGACCACGTGGTCGCGCCGGTCAATGCGGACCAGCTGGCGGTGCAATTCCTCCGCCTGAACCGCATCGTCGACGCGAAAGGCGCGCGTAAATCCGGCGAAGTGCGGGAAGAGCGTAAGGGCGGTGTGGTGATGCGCGACCACGTGCGCAGCGGGCGGCGCGTGGTGCGTCTGTGCCGCGTGCAGGGGCTCGCCCATGCCTGGAGCGGCGGCGACGACGCCGTGCCGTTTCATTCCGCCAAAGGTCCGGACGCAAGCGCGATGGTGTGGGAATTCTTCAAGCATCAACGCCGCACCGACATGGGTCGGACCGCTGAAAGCGCCGCCGCCGCAGCCTCTTGAGGCGGACGGTGAGGTCGGAGCAACACTTCGAAATGAGTAGTGGCGCAATCCTAGGGTTTTCCCTATAATACGGGTTATCCCCTAGACGCTAATGCCTAAACTTATTGCCGAGGTTGATCATGTATCTGCTTAGCCGCCTGTTTCTGCTTTTGACCAAGTCGCCCGACCAACTCGCGAAAGAACGCGCTGACGCCTACCTGGCCGAGGCTACCGATCTGTACGATCTCGAATTCCGCATGCGCAAGCTGGACCGTGAAGTGAACGTCCGCCAACCGTCGTGGATGAGCCAGCACTAAGCTGAGCAGGCTGAAACATCGGCGCGTAGTGAAACGCCGGTGTTCGGGGCGAGACGCCCAAGCTGCCATTGAGTACTGCTCACGCTCGCTTCAGACAGCCGGATTCAATTGCCAGAGCGCGTGATTCAGCACTGCGCGAACGCCACCCAGGCGACATAGGGCACCAGCAGTCAGCCTGCCCAGCGGTCCCGCCGCCAGAATGCAAAAGTCGGCGCGACGGTCATAACCAGCAGGATGACGTATCGGCCAGCGCCATGCGAGGTCGATGCAGGCCGAAAAACAGCGACATTCACGCTGCGCTGAACAGTAACTGAACGACCCACAAGACGATCGCCACGCTCAGGCCTTCGCACGTCCAAACGCGCTGAGCGGAAATTGCCCTCAGCACATAAAGCACTGCCCAAGCCGGGGGAACACCCAGTTCGGCGGGTTGAACGCGGGCTTTTGCAGCGCCCCGTACCAGACATCTGGCCGAAACCGGCTCGCGGCGAACGCGGCGGCCGGCGTCAAAATCAGCAACACCAGCAGCGACGACAAACGGCGCACTTTCATATCCCTATTTCCTCCGACGCTTCCGACCAAATCAAGTAAGGACGTAAGCGAGCGCTCACTTGCCGAAACGAGCCAGCGTGCGTGCGCGTGCCTCGGCGTGGTCGACGATTGGCTCTGGATAGTCCCTACCCAACTCCACGCCGAATTCCGCGAGCCGCTGCGCGCCGGCCAGCCACGGCGCGTGAATCCATTTGGGCGGCAGCTTCGCAAGCCCGGGCAAATAGCGTTTGATGAAGCGGCCCTCAGGATCGAATTTCTCGGATTGCGTGATCGGGTTGAAGATCCGGAAATACGGCTGCGCATCGCATCCAGTCGACGCCGCCCACTGCCAGCCACCGTTATTCGCCGAGAAGTCGAAGTCGTTCAGTTGTTCGGCGAAGTAGCGCTCGCCGAGCCGCCAGTCCACGCCCAGATCCTTCACCAGAAAGCTCGCCGTCACCATCCGCAGACGGTTGTGCATGTAGCCGGTGCGATTCAGTTGCAGCATCGCGGCATCGACGAGCGGATAGCCGGTGCGGCCATCGCACCACGCGGCGAATGCCTCGTCGGCCTCCGGGCCTCGTTCCCAGCGCAGCCGGTCGTACTCTTCCTTGAACGACGCGCCGCTCGCGAGGCGCGGATGGTGCGCGAGGATCAAGAAGTAGAAATCCCGCCAGATCAGTTCCGACAGCCAGATGGCCGCGCCCTGTCCGTCCGCTTGCAACGACATCTCGTGGGCGAGGCGCGCGAGCGTGCGGATCGAAACCGTGCCAAAGCGTAGATGCATCGAAAGATAGCTCGGGCCCTTGGCGGCGGGGAAGTCGCGCCGCTCCGCGTAGCTGTCGATGCGGGTCGTGAAGTCGTCGAGCAGACGTTGCGCGCCGCTCATGCCCGTGGGCATCTCCAACTCCGCAAGGTTGCTCGGCGCGAAGCCGAGTTGATCGAGCGTCGGCAACTGGCGGTTCAGCTTCGGCGGCAGCGCCGCCAGATGCTTCGCGTAGGTTTCCACCGGATACGGCTTCAGATCGAAAGCCGTCGCGTGCTTGAGCCACGCGTTCTTGTACGGCGTGAACACGGTGAACGGCTTGCCCTGGCCGGTCAATATTTCGTCGCGTTCGAAAATCACCTGGTCCTTGAACGTCAGCCACTGGCGCCCGGCCTCGGTGAGACGCTCATGCACCGTCTCGTCGCGCTCGATCGAGACCGGCTCGTAATCGTGATTCGCGAATACCGCTTCGACGCCGAGTTCGGCGGCGAGCTTGGGCACGAGGTCGGCCGGATCGCCGTACAGCACGATCAGGCCGCCACCCTTCGCGCGAAATGCGTCGTCCAGTTCGCGTAGCGCCGCGAGAATGATTTCGATGCGGCGGTCCTGCACCTGCGTATCCGGATGGCGCGCCTGCCAGGCGTCGACGAGCGGTCCCAGGATCGTCGTATCGAACACGAACGTGCACCAGACGCGCTCGCAATGCTTGAGCGCGTAGTAGAGCGCGGCGTGGTCAGTGCTGCGCAGGTCACGGCGAAACCAGACCAGGCCGGTGTCGAAGGTGTCGTTCAGGCGTCGGACGCGTGTCATCGGGGTGGTCGGTCGGATGAGGGGTTTGCCACTGCAGGTTGCAAGCCGCAAGCGATGGCGGCGCGGACCGGTGCCGCAGATTGCGTGCCGCGTCCACAAATGCACGAGCGCCCGCCCCTATTGTGCAGGGTGCGGGCGCTGGTCGCGGCGAGCGGCGGTTCTGCCGCGCGCCGCCGCGGCGATTCATAGGCGCCTCATCAGCGCTTCATCGACACTGCCGCTTACGCAATCTGCAGCCGCACCGCGACGTTGTTGCGGGTAGCGTTCGAATACGGGCAGACCTGGTGCGCCGCGTCGACCAGTTCCTTGGCCGCGTCAGCGGGCAGGCCCGGCAGCGAGATGCGCAGGTCGATGTCGAGTGCGAAGCCGCCTTTGTCGTTCGGACCGATGCCCACTTCCGCGGTCACTTGCGTGTCGGACGGCAAAGCCTGCTTTTTCTGGCCGGCGACAAATTTCATTGCGCTCAGGAAACACGCCGAGTAGCCAGCCGCGAACAGCTGTTCCGGATTGGTGCCCGCTGCGCCGTTGCCGCCCAGTTCACGCGGCGCGGCCAGCTTGACGTCCAACGCATTGTCTGACGATACGGCATGGCCGTCGCGGCCACCGGTGCTCGTTGCGCTTGCTTTGTAGAGGATGTTCATGGCGAGGCTCCTTGTCTGGGTTGTCCTGGATCGACTGGGTTTGTCAGGGTCTGCATGTGTGCCGCCGTTTGTCGGCCGCCGTTCTGGCGGTGCGCTATCGCAGCGGCATGTCGTTAAGATAGTACACAAATCATTTGTGTACAAACTAATTTTTGTATCAGCGCGATAGCTTGCGTTTTGCAGCAGGCCGGTTAGTGATCCATGTAGTCGTTGAGCGTGGCACGCAGGCGCGTCAGATCGTCGCGCAGACGCAGCAGGAATTCCGGCGTCTGCTGAGTCGCGCACAAGATTTCCGCGGGTACTTCGCGCGCCTGGCGCTTGAGTGCCGTGCCGGCCTTGGTGAGCCGGATATAGACGAGCCGCTCATCGTCGACGCCTCGCACGCGCTCCAGCAGGCCTTGCGTTTCAAGGCGTTTGAGCAGCGGTGTAACCGTCGCCGAGTCGAGATTCAGGCGCGCGGCCATGTCCTTGACGGTGACGTCGTCGCCCTCCCACAGCACCAGCATCGTCAGATATTGCGGATACGTGAGGCCCAGCTTCTCGAGCAACGGCTTGTACGCTTTCGTCATGGCAAGCGAGGTCGAGTAGAGGGCGAAGCAGAGTTGCTCGTCGAGCGTGAAGGGCAAAGCGGGGCGCTGGGTCATGGTGCATCTCGCGTAAAAGAGCGTGCAAATGGATTGCGCGCAAACCATTGTGCCGCAATTCGCTGCGGCTTGACGAGTGCGGGGCGGGGACCGAGCGAAGCGAAGACGGCGAGCGCCGTCTGTTGAAATAAGGGCGGGCGCTAGAACAGCGCCCGCGCCTGAACCACTTTCAAGCTGCCTTTACGCTGCCGGCGTGGTCGGCAGGTCCGGTGCTGCGGGCGTTTGTACGCCGAAGCAGCCGCGATAAGTCGCGTAGAACGAGCAGTACAGCATGGTCGTGACGATCATCGTGGCGGGCATCAGGATCGCGAACGCGAAGTCGGCCGCGCCCAGCGCCTGCATCAGCGCGGACAGGCCGATCGATACCGTTATCGCAACGGCGAACCACAGTGCGCCGAATACGACGAACGCGCCACGATTGCGCCAGCAACTGATGATGCTGAAGAACATCGCCTTCACGGGCGGCACGTCATGCCAGGCGGTGAGAATCGGCGAGAACCAGAAGATCATGGCCACCGGAATGTAGAGCACAAGGGCCGTGATCACCGCGAGCGGAATATTGCTGTTGGCAATCGCATCCTGATCCATCGCACCGCCGCCGCCGAGCATCACCTTTAGCAGCATGCCGCCATCGGCGAGCGCCGAGCCGGCCAGCACGAGCCCCATCGCGACGACATACAGCACGCCGAGCACCAGCAGCCGCCTCGCGACCACCGGGCCGTACGAGTGAAAGCCGTCCACCAGAATGGTCGGGAACACCGGCTTGCCGGCGATCGTGTTGCGGCACGCCGCCATGAAGCCGACCGCGACGCCCGGAATGAACGCCAGCGGCAGCACGCCGCCGATCACCGGAATCTGCGACACGAGCGTCATGACCAGCAGATAGGTGAAGAACAGCGTGAGGAATGCGAGCGGGTTCTTGCGGAACAGCCAGATACCCTGCCGGAACCACACATAGCCGGTTTTTGCGGGGACTTCGATCAGTTGCATGGGGTATGGATGCCTGGATGTGCAACGCCTGACAGGCGTTCGCGCAGAATGCGCTCGAAATGGCCGGGGTCGTGCGGCTTGAGCAGCTCGGCCGCGCGCGGCAAATGAAAATCATACAGGCGCGAGACCCAGAAGCGGTACGCGCCCGCTCGCAGCATATCGCCCCAGTGGCGGTTCTCTTCGGCGGTGAACGGGCGCACGGTCTGATAGGCGCGCAGCATGGCTTCGGTGCGCCCATCGTCCAGCTTGCCGGTGGCGAGGTCGACACACCAGTCGTTGACCGTCACCGCGACGTCGAACAGCCACTTGTCGCAACCGGCGAAATAGAAGTCGAAGAACCCGCCGAGGCGCACTTCATGGCCGGTGTCCGGCGCGGCGTGCGCGAACATCGCGTTGTCGCGGAAAAGATCGGCGTGGCAGGGGCCTTCGGGCAGCGCGGCGTAATCGGCGGACGCGAAAAAGGCTTCCTGATACGCGAGTTCGGACGCGAGCAGGTCGCGCTGCGCGCCTTCCAGAAACGGCAGGATGGTCGGCACGGTTTCCTGCCACCACGGCAGGCTGCGCAGATTCGGCTGATAGCCGGTGTAGTCGCGTCCGGCGAGGTGCATGCGCGCGAGCATCTGCCCGACTTCGATGCAATGCTCGACGCCCGGCGACAACTCCGGCGCACCTTCGAGCTTGGTCACGATGGCAGTGGGCTTGCCGAGCAGCATGCCGAACAGCGCACCGTCCTCGCGCGGCATTGGGTCCGGCACCGGCACGCGGTGCGCGGCCAGGTGGCGCATGAGGTCGAGGTAGAAAGGCAGTTGTTCGGCCGTCAGCTTTTCGAAAATCGTCAGGACGTATTCGCCGCGCGTCGTCGTCAGAAAGAAGTTGCTGTTTTCAATGCCAGACGAGATGCCACGAAACTCGACGACATCGCCGAGATCGTAGTGACGCATCCAATCTGCTAGTTGGGATTCGTTGACAACGGTGAAGACAGCCATGCGGGAAACGTCGGATCAGGTTGGTCGGGCTGGCGCGATGCGGCCAGTGCGATGTGTGGCAAATGCGGTGCTGAAAAACGGTGTTGAGCGCTGGCGCTCAGAGCCGCGCAGCGAACGCGACAGGGCGGCGCCGTATCGGGTGTGAAGCGCGGCGGCCACGCCGGGCCGCCACCCCGACAGGCATCAATAGTGCAGATTCACCGAAGGCAAGCGCGTGCTTGGGTGGCCGTTGTCGCGCACGGTGGGCGACGTGTCGAGCGGCGCGCTCATCTGGTAGCGCGTGCCGAGATTCGAATGCACGTTGATTTCAACCGGCTTGCCCTTGTCGCGGTATTCGGTGATTTCAGTGCCATTGCCGCTGCGCTCGTAAAAACTCGGCGTGCGCGGCACGTTGATTTCGACCTTCGAGCTGACCTCGGCGGCCGGACGATTGATCTTCTCCAGGTCGGGCAGACCGGCCCGTTCATTGGCGGACTGGGGCGCGTCGGCGGGCGGAGCGTCATCGACAGGCTGGGCAGCCATCGCGGCGTTGCCAAAGGCGAGGGCCAGTGCAACGGCGACGGGAAGGAGCGGCTTCATGGTGATTCTCCGATATGGTGCCCCGATTCTAGCAAATCCAGCCTGGTGATCGGGCGCGACGGCCTTATTTTGCGCCGCTTTCACGCGAAGTGCCCGCAATCCTGCGAACAGTGTGGCGGCATGTGTTGCAGGCAACGCCAGGTGATTTGGCGAACCCGTGTTCCGTGGTAATGTCGTCTCATCGATAGGGGTGAATGACGATGAACAACGATACCAATCAACGCGCGGTGCAGACTCCCGCCAACAGCTTCCCAACCGAATCGTTCGACGACGCGACCGAGGCCGTCACCCGCCTCTCGGCGATCTACGAAGCGAACACCTCGTTTCTGCGCGATGCGTTCGCGCGCTATCGCCGCAACGAAAAATTCGAGCGCCGCGTGCGCGCCTGCTATCCGTTCGTGCGCGTGTGCACCGAAGTCAACACGCATATCGACTCGCGCCGCTCGTACGGTTTCGTCGCGGGTCCGGGCGTGTTCGAGACAACCGTGACGCGGCCCGATCTGTTCGGCGACTACTATCGCGAGCAGTTGCGTCTGCTGGCGAAGAACCATCATGTGCAGATCGAGGTCGGCGTGTCGAACCAGCCGATCCCGATTCATTTCGCGTTCGCCGAGGGCATTCATCTCGAAGGCGATCTGGACCGTGAGCGCCTGTTCCTGATGCGCGATGTGTTCGACACACCGGACCTCGCACTGCTCGACGACCGCATTGTCAACGGCACGTATGAACCGGCGGCGGGCGAGCCGCATCCGCTCGCGCTGTTCACGGCGGCGCGGGTCGATTTCTCGCTGCATCGGCTGAAGCACTACACGGCCACTTCGCCCACGCATTGCCAGAATTACGTGCTGTACACGAACTACCAGTTCTATATCGACGAGTTCGTCAAACTCGGCCGCACCATGATGGCTCATACCGACGACGCCGAATTGCGCGCCTATCGCAGCGAATACACGTCGTTCGTCGAGCCCGGCGACGTGGTCATATACAACGAGAATCTCGGCGAGCAGTCGCAGGAAGGCACGGCGCCGCCGCGTTTGCCGCAGATGCCCGCCTATCACCTGAAGCGCGCGGACGGCAGCGGCATCACGATGATCAACATCGGCGTGGGGCCGTCGAACGCGAAGACCATCACCGATCACATCGCCGTGCTGCGTCCGCATGCGTGGATCATGCTCGGCCACTGCGCGGGTCTGCGCAATACGCAACGCCTGGGCGACTACGTGCTCGCGCACGGCTATGTGCGCGAGGACCACGTGCTCGATGCCGACCTGCCGCTGTGGGTGCCGATTCCGGCGCTCGCCGAAGTGCAGGTGGCGCTGGAGCGCGCGGTCGCGCAGGTCACGCAACTGGACGGTGTCGAGTTGAAGCGCGTGATGCGCACGGGTACGGTGGCGAGCGTGGACAACCGCAACTGGGAGCTGCGCGATCATCGCGAGCCGGTGCAGCGGCTGTCGCAAAGCCGCGCGGTCGCACTCGACATGGAAAGCGCGACGATCGCCGCGAACGGCTTCCGCTTCCGGGTGCCGTACGGCACCCTGCTATGCGTGTCGGACAAGCCTCTGCATGGCGAACTGAAGCTGCCGGGCATGGCGGATCAGTTCTATCGCGCACAGGTCGATCAGCATCTGCAGATCGGCGTGAAGGCGATGGAGATATTGCGCACGAACGGGTTGCATCGTTTGCATAGTCGCAAGCTGCGCAGCTTCGCTGAAGTGGCGTTTCAGTAAGCGCGGCATTGGCAGAGGGCTCGTTCGTGCCCGCGTGATGCGTCGGCAGGCGGCCTTGCTTCGGACGCCTTCCTTCAACCGCCTTGCTTTAGCCGCCTTGCGTCAGAGCTTCGCGTTAGAACTGCCCGAACCCCGTGAGCCCGATCAAACTGCCCGCAGCCAGCAGCCACAACGGATGAACCCGCGTCTTGAACGCCATCACGGCGGTGAACGCGGTGATCGCCCACGCAATCGAGGTGGGATTCGACGCCTCGGCAATCAAGGCCGCGCTTGCCGCGACGATGCCGGCCGTCACCGGCATCAAACCCAATTGCGCGTACCGTCGCCACGGACGGTCCTTGAAGCGGTCCCACGCATGCAGCGCGATGATCGTCACGAGCGACGACGGTCCGAACTTCGCCACCGACGTCACCAGCATTCCCGCCCAGCCGGCCACATGCCAGCCGATCAGTGTCACGATCATCAGGTTCGGCCCGGGCGCAGCTTGCGCGAGCGCGAATAGCGCGCTGAATTCGCTGGCGGGCATCCAGTGATGCACGTCCACCACCTGACGTTGCATCTCCGGAAGAATCGTATTGCCGCCGCCGAACGCGAGCAGCGAAAGCTGACTGAAGATCGCGGCAAGCGAAACGAGCGTGTCGTTCATCGTGCGCTCCTCGCCGCGAAGTAGATGCTGAGCGGCGTCAGCACCAGCATGGTCGGCAGAAGCGGCAGCCGCAGGATCGCAATCGCGACGAAGCCCAGCGCGGCAATGAGCGCGGCGAGCGGCCTGTTGCGCAACGGCAGCACGATCTTGACGGCCATCGAGATCAGCAGGCCCGCCGCGGCCGCGGCGAGACCGGCGAACAGATGACGCACGTGCGGGTCGTTTTGCGTGTGTTCGTACAACACGCCAAGGCCGATCACCACCAACGACGGTCCCGCGATCAAGCCGAGCAAGCCGGCCAGCGCGCCGGGCACGCCGCGAAAGCGCATGCCCATCGCCACTGAAAGATTGATTACGTTGCCGCCCGGCAGGAATTGGCACAGGCCGAGCAGGTCGGTGAATTCCTCGGCGCTCAACCAGCGGCGCTGTTCGACCAGCGTGCGACGCGCGAGCGGCAATGCGCCGCCGAACGAGATCAGCCCAAGGCCGAGAAAGCCGCCGAAGATTTCCCGCAGCGTCGGTGTGGGCGCGAGTACGGAGTCGGAGGATGAAAGATTGTGGTCCATGTCGCTAACTAGCTTCCAGATCAAGCTCAGGAGGTTAGCGCCGAACCGGCGGCGAGCAAAACGGTTTTTGAGCATGACCGCAAGCGCCGTGTGAAGGGGGCGGTGAAGCGGGCAGGTGAAGTGGGTCGATGAAGCGAAAGCGGACAGCCCGAAGGCTGCCCACAGAATCAACGCACCAGGTTCAGTACATTGCGGGTACTCCCTTTGCGCCAACGCGCGAAGCGAGTACGCCGCATCACATCACAGGTAGAACATCCGGTCCTCATCCGATTTGGTCGGATGCGGCTCGGCTTCTTCACGGTCTTCGTAGAACTTCAGCACCGCTTCGAGCACCTGGTCCGGATCGTCGATCACCTGCATCAGGTCCATGTCGGTCGGATTGATCAGGCCCATCGGTGTGAGCGAGTTCTTGAACCAGGCAAGCAGGCCTTCCCAGAACTCCGCGCCGACCAGGATGATCGGCACGTGGCGCGACTTCTTGGTCTGGATCAGCGTGAGCACTTCGGCGAGTTCGTCCAGCGTGCCGAAGCCGCCCGGCATCACGATCACCGCGTCCGAGTTCTTCACGAACGTGACCTTGCGCGTGAAGAAGTGGCGAAAGCGCAGCGAGATGTCCTGCCACTGGTTGCCCGATTGCTCATGCGGCAGTTCGATGTTCAGGCCGACCGAAGGCGCCTTGCCCGCATGCGCGCCCTTGTTGGCCGCTTCCATGATGCCGGGGCCGCCGCCGGAGATCACCGCGAAGCCAGCGTCCGACAGCTTGCGCGCGATCTGGGTGGCGAGTTTGTAGTACGGCGAATTCGGTTTCAGGCGCGCAGAACCATAGATGCTGACAGCCGGGCGAATCTCCGAGAGGTACTCGGTCGCCTCGATAAACTCTGCCATAATCGTGAACATCTGCCACGATGCGCGGGCCTTTTTGGCCGTTGCGCGCTCTTGATCTGCGAGTGATCGCAGACTCGGAATCACTTTTCTCTTAGTCATAATGCCTGAAGAACGAAGCCTTGAAGGTAAGACCCTGCTATTGGTCGACGGTTCGAGTTATCTGTACCGGGCCTACCATGCGATGCCTGATCTGCGCGGCCCCGGGGGCGGTCCGACGGGTGCGCTCTACGGGATGATCAACATGCTGCGGCGCATGCGCAAGGAAGTCACAGCAGAGTATAGCGCGTGCGTGTTCGACGCCAAGGGCAAAACATTTCGCGACGACTGGTATCCCGACTACAAGGCGAATCGTCCGTCGATGCCGGACGACCTGTCGCGCCAGATCGAGCCGATTCATGTGGCCGTGCGCGCGCTCGGCTGGCCGCTCCTGATGATCGAAGGCGTCGAGGCCGATGACGTGATCGGCACGCTCAGCACCGCGGCGGAACAGCGCGGCATGAACGTGATCGTGTCGACTGGGGACAAGGATCTGGCGCAGCTCGTGTCGGATCATGTCACCCTCATCAATACGATGACCAACGAAAAGCTCGACCGCGCCGGTGTGATCGCCAAGTTCGGCGTGCCGCCGGAGCGCATCATCGACTACCTGTCGCTGATCGGCGATACCGTCGACAACGTGCCGGGCGTCGAGAAATGCGGGCCGAAAACCGCGCTCAAATGGCTGACGCAATTCGACTCGCTGGATGGCATCGTCGCACATGCGGACGAGATTAAAGGTGCGGTAGGAGACAATCTGCGGCGTGCGCTCGATTTCCTGCCGATGGCGAAGAAGCTCGTCACCGTCGAGCGCAATTGCGATCTGACCGACCATATCGTGTCGATCGAGGAAAGCCTGCCAAGCCGGCCCGAATCGCGCGAGGAGCTGCGCGACGTGTTCACGCGCCACGGCTTCAAGACCTGGCTGCGCGAAGTGGAAATCGCGGACGCGGTGGAGGGCCCGGAAACCGACGTGCCGCCGGCACTGTCGGTGGATCACGAGCGGCACTACGACACCGTGCAGACGTGGGAGCAGTTCGACGCATGGCTCGAAAAAATCAACGCGGCTGAACTGACCTCGTTCGATACCGAGACCACCGCGCTCGATCCGATGACGGCGCAGATCGTCGGCTTGTCGTTGTCGGTGGAAGCCGGCCGCGCCGCTTATGTGCCGCTCGCGCATCGCGGCCCGGACGCGCCCGTGCAACTGCCGCGCGACGAAGTGCTCGCGAAGCTCAAGCCGTGGCTCGAAAGCGCCGAGCACAAGAAGGTCGGGCAGCATCTGAAATACGACGAGCAGGTGCTGGCGAACTACAGCATCGAAATGCGCGGTATCGAACACGACACGCTGCTGCAATCGTACGTGCTCGAATCGCATCGCACGCACGACATGGACAGCCTCGCGCTGCGCCATCTCGGCATCAAGACGATCAAGTACGAAGATGTTGCGGGCAAGGGCGCGCAGCAGATCGGCTTCGACGAAGTGGCGTTGGACAAGGCCGCCGAATACGCGGCGGAAGACGCCGACATCACATTGCGTTTGCATCAGGCTTTGTATCCGCAGGTGGCCGCGGAGAAGACGCTCGACTACGTCTACCGCGAGATCGAAGTGCCGACCTCGCGTGTGCTGCGCAAGATGGAGCGCACGGGCGTGCTGATCGATGCGGAAAAGCTGCGTCAGCAAAGCAGTGAAATCGCCACGCGTTTGATCCAGCTCGAAGGCGAGGCGTACACGCTGGCCGGCGGTGAATTCAATCTGGGCTCGCCCAAGCAGATCGGGCAGATCTTCTTCGAGAAGCTGGAACTGCCGGTGGTGAAGAAGACGCCCAGCGGCGCGCCGTCCACCGACGAAGAAGTGCTGCAGAAACTCGCCGAAGATTATCCGCTGCCGAAGATCCTGCTCGAGCACCGCGGTTTGTCGAAGCTGAAGTCGACCTACACGGACAAGCTGCCACGCATGGTCAACGCACAGACGGGCCGCGTGCATACGAACTACGCGCAGGCCGTCGCGGTGACGGGGCGTCTCGCGTCGAACGATCCGAACCTGCAGAACATTCCCGTGCGCACCGGCGAGGGCCGCCGGATTCGTGAAGCGTTCATTGCGCCGCCGGGGCACAAGCTCGTTTCGGCGGACTACTCGCAGATCGAATTGCGCATCATGGCGCACATTTCCGGCGACGAATCGTTGCTGCGCGCGTTCTCGCAAGGGGAAGACATTCACCGCGCCACTGCGGCGGAAATCTTCAGCGTGACGCCGCTCGAAGTGTCGAACGATCAGCGGCGCGTGGCCAAGGTCATCAACTTCGGCCTGATCTACGGGATGAGCGCGTTCGGTCTCGCGTCGAATCTCGGCATTACGCGCGACGCGGCGAAGATGTATATCGACCGCTACTTCGCGCGTTACCCGGGCGTCGCGCGTTATATGGACGAAACGCGTCTGAGCGCGAAGGCGAAGGGCTACGTCGAAACGGTGTTCGGCCGCCGCCTGTGGCTACCGGAGATCAACGGCGGCAACGGCCCGCGCCGCCAGGGCGCCGAGCGCGCCGCGATCAACGCGCCGATGCAAGGCACGGCCGCCGACCTCATCAAGCTGTCGATGATCGCGGTGCAGAACTGGATCGAAGACTCGAAGATCGGTACGCGCATGATCATGCAGGTGCACGACGAACTGATTCTCGAAGTGCCGGACGCCGAATTGTCCGAAGTGCGCAAGCGCCTGCCCGAGTTGATGTGCGGTGTCGCCGACCTGAAAGTACCGCTGGTCGCCGAAGTGGGCGCCGGCCTGAATTGGGAAGAGGCGCATTGACGCACTGGTGACAACGCGCGATATCGTCGTGCGCATGTCACACATGCGAATTGATGGCTTGTGACAACCCGTGCTGCGCGCGGACAATCGCTGAATCACGGCGCGCTTGCTGCGTGCCGGTGCGACGCATATTTCATCGGCAAACACGGAGAGTGCAATGCATCGATTTATCGTCGTTGGCGGGGGCGCGGGAGGGCTGGAACTGGCGACACGTCTGGGTGATCGCTATGGAGCCCACAAGAGCAAAGGTGACGCGCGGGCGCAAGTCACGCTCGTCGACCGTTATCCCACGCATATCTGGAAGCCGTTGTTGCATGAAGTGGCGGCCGGCAGCATGGACCCGTTCACGCAGGAACTCGAATACGCGGCGCAAGCCCGCTGGCATGACTTCGAGTTTCAGCAGGGCGAGCTGACCGGGCTCGATCGCGCGAACAGGCGCCTGACGCTCGGCCCCGTGCTCGACGACGACGGGGCTGAACTGCTGCCGGAACGCGAGCTCGAATACGACACGCTGGTCATCGCGATCGGCAGCACCACGGCGTTCTTCGGTGTGAAAGGCGCAGCGGAATTCTCCCTTGCACTCGACACGGTCGGCCAGGCCGAGCGTTTCCGCAAGCGCCTGATCGCGGCCTGCATGCGAGCCGAGCATCAGGTGCATGAGCCTGTCGAATCGAGACCGGGACCCGGCACGTCGACGTCCAGTGAGCCGCGCATCCAGGTAGCGATTGTCGGCGGCGGCGCAACGGGGGTCGAACTGTCGGCGGAATTGCGCAACACCGCGCAGGTGCTGTCCGCGTATGGTCTGCATAAGCTCGATCCGCGGCATGACGTCGGCATCGTGTTGATCGAAGCGGGGCCGCGTATTTTGCCGGCCTTGCAGGAGCGCGTCTCGACCGCTACCGCCGAGCTGCTCACCAAGCTCGGCGTGAAGCTGATGATCGGCGAGACGGTGGCCGAGGTCGCGCCCGGCATCATCCGCACCGCGAGCGGGCATACCGTGCGCGCCGATCTGACGGTGTGGGCGGCGGGTATCAAGGCGCCTTCCATCTTGAGCCAGCTCGACGGCCTGACGGTCAACCGGCTGGGTCAGCTGAACGTGCGCCGCACGCTGCAAACCGAAATCGACGACAACATATTCGCACTCGGCGATTGCGCCGCGTGTCCGTGGCCGGGCAACGAGCGCAACGTGCCGCCGCGCGCGCAGGCTGCCCATCAGCAGGCGAGCTTCTTGCTGAAAGCGTTGGCGGGGCGCCTCGACAACAAGCCGCTGCCGGAATTCACCTATCGCGACTTCGGCTCTCTCGTGTCGCTCGGGCACTTCAGCGCGGTCGGCAATCTGATGGGCGGGGTGATCGGCGGCAACATGCTGATCGAGGGGTTGTTCGCGCGCTTCATGTACATGTCGCTGTACCGGCTGCATATCGCGGCGTTGCACGGCTACGCGCGGATGGTGCTCGACACCTTCGCGCACTGGCTGCGCCGCTCCACGCTGCCGCGCGTCAAGCTGCACTGACGGCTGCGGACAACGGTTGAACCTGCAACAGATACGCGTCAGGCGTATCCTGTTGCCTCTAACAATCAACCGAGGAGCACGCATGCTGAAACCCGAAATCGAAAGCCTCGTCCCCCACGTTCCCTTCAATCGGCGCACCTTCATCAAGGCCGCGCTCGGCTCCGGTTTCGCGGCGGCCGTGCTGCCAGTCTCGGCGCAAACCATCCATACCGACAGCGACGGTCTCGAAGCCGGCGAAGTGGCCGTGCGCTCAGGCGGCACGCTGGTGCCGGCGTATCGCGCACAGCCGAAGGGCAAGACGCATTTGCCGGTGATCGTCGTGATCCATGAGGCGTTCGGTGTGCACGAGCATATTGCCGACGTATGCCGCCGTTTTGCGAAGCAGGGCTATCTGGCGATTGCGCCGGACCTGTTTGTCCGCGAAGGCGATCCGATGGTGTACCCGACCATCCAGCAGATCAGCACGCAGATCCTCGACAAGGTGCCTGACGAGCAGGCGCTGGCCGATCTCGACGCGACTGTCGCATGGGCGGGCGAGAATGGCGGCGATCTGAACCGGCTCGGCGTGAACGGTTTCTGTTGGGGCGGCCGCATCGCCTGGCTGTATGCGGAGCACAACCCGCGACTCAAGGCGGCGGTCGCATGGTACGGGCGCGTGGGCGGAGACCATACCGCGACCACGCCGGCAAATCCGCTCGATCGGGTTGGCGATCTGCATGCGCCGGTGCTGGGGCTCTACGGCTTGCAGGATCAGGGCATCCCGCAAGCCACGCTCGACCAGATGAAGCAGGCCATCGCGCAAGGTCCACAGGCGGGCCGCGGCTCGCAGTTCGTCGTGTATGACGACGCGGGCCACGCGTTTTTCGCGGATTACCGGCCGAGCTACAAGAAGGCCGATGCCGAAGATGGCTGGCGCAGGACGCTAGTGTGGTTCAAGCAGCATGGGGTGGCTTGAGGCGCGTAGCCTGAGCCTTCCGCCGGGCTGTCACGATGCTCGATAAAAAAGGCCGTTGCCGACCATGGGCGGCGACGGCCTTTTGCTTATCGCTTGCAGCGGCTTGCGCTCAAGGATTCGGGCCCGTTGCAACCGGCCGCTTCGGATCGGAACTCCATTCGCTCCAGGACCCCGCATATAACGCCGCGCCATGCAGGCCGGCAATCTCCATCGCCAAAGCGTTCACGCACGCCGTCACGCCTGAGCCGCATTGCAGCACCACATGCTCCGGCGGCGTATCGCCGAGCAGCGCATGAAATTCCTCGCGCAGCGTATGAGCCGGCTTGAAGCGGTCGTCGGCGGTGAGGTTGTCCTTGAAGTAGCGGTTGAGCGCGCCGGGGATGTGGCCGCCGACGCGGTCCAGCGTCTCGTTCTCGCCGCGATAGCGATCGGCCGCGCGCGCGTCGACCACCGCGCGATCCTTCGAGCCGAGATTGCGCTCGACCGTCTGCGCATCGACCGTGACGGAGAGCGGCGCGCCAGCTTTGAAGTCGCCGGTGTTCTGGGCCGGTGCGTCTTGCGTCAACGGCTGACCGGCGGCCTGCCACGCTTGCAGTCCGCCGTCGAGCAGCGCTACCGAGTCGTGTCCGAGCCAGCGCAGCAGCCACCATGCGCGAGCGGCGTACATGCCGCCTTGCGCGTCATAAGCGACCACTTGCTGACCCTCCTTCAGGCCGCGCGACTCCAGCGTCTCGACGAGGCGCGCACGATCCGGCAGAGGATGTCGGCCGTTCGCGCCGTTCTTCGGGCCGGACAGATCGCGATCGAGATGCAGGTAGTGCGCGCCTGGCAGATGTCCGGCCAGATAGGCTTTCTCGCCCGCTTCCGTGTCGGTCAGATCGAAGCGGCAATCGATAACGAACACGCTGCCCGGCGCGGCAACGAGCCGTTCGGCGAGATTGGTCGCGGAGATCAGGGTGGTGTAGTGAGTGTGGGGCATGGCGTCTCCTCGATACGGGCGATGGCGGCTCCGTTCGGGCGAGTGGCGCCGCGAACGGATGGCCGAGCTATCTTGTAAGTCTAAACAAAAAAAGACGAGCCGAAGCCCGTCTTTCCATGCGTCGATGCTGCTTGCGCGAGAGTCCGATCTAGCGCGCTCAGATCGCGCCCAGTTCGCGCCGCAAAAACTCGTGGAAGTGCTGCATGCCGTCTTCCATCGGGCTCTGATACGGGCCGACCTGCGATTCGCCGCGTTCCATCAGCGCGCGGCGGCCAGCGTCCATGCGCTCGGCGATCTCGTCGTCTTCGCGGGCGGTTTCCATATAGGCCGCGCGCTCGGCTTCGACGAAATCGCGTTCGAACAGCGCGATTTCCTCAGGGTAATAAAACTCGACCACGTTGGTGGTTTTCTGCGGACCGCGCGGAATCAGCCACGACACCACCAGCACGTGCGGATACCACTCGATCATGATGCCGGGGTAATACACCATCCAGATCGCGCCGAAGTCGGGCGGATTGCCGCCGCGGAAACGTAGCACCTCGTCATGCCACTTGCGGTAGGTCGGGCTGCCCGGCTGCTCCAGATCCTTATGCACGCCAACTGTCTGGACGCTGTACCATTCGCCGAACTCCCACGTCAGGTCGTCGCAATTGACGAAGCTGCCAAGGCCCGGATGGAACGGCGCGACGTGGTAGTCCTCCAGATAGACCTCGATGAAGGTCTTCCAGTTGTAGTTGCACTCGTGCACTTCGACGTGATCGAACATGAAGCCCGAAAAATCGAAGTGTTTCTTGGTGCCGAGGCGCGCCAGGTCGCGCGCGACGTCGCGGCCCTGCGCTTCGAACAGCAGCCCCTGCCAGTTCTGCAGCGGCGTGGCGCCGAGATTCAGGCAGGGGTTGTCCGCGAAATGCGGTGCGCCGAGCAGCTGGCCGTTCAGGTCGTACGTCCAGCGATGCAGGGGGCAGACGATGTTCTCTGCCTGGCCGCGGCCGTTGAGCATGATGGCCTGCCGGTGACGGCACACGTTCGACAGCAGTTCGACTTGCGACTGCTGGTTACGGACGAGCACGCGCCCCTCGCTTTCGCTGGGCAAGGCAAAATAATCCCCCGCTTCGGGCACCATGAGATCGTGGCCGATGTAGCGAGGACCTTTCTTGAAAAGGGTTTCGATTTCGCGCGTTAGAAGCGCTTCGTCAAAGTAAGCCGTGACTGGCAGCTGGCTGTGAATAGACCGCAACTGCAATGCATTGCTCAGATTGGACATTCCCACTCCCGTGAAGACGTGAAAGCAGTGAACAACCCAACCATCGAAGATTCGATTTAGGGAGCCCGCGATTATACCCGTTTCCCCTGTGTCGGGGCGCTTAAGTCCCTGATTCGGGTCAAAAATGTCAGGAAAGTTCGGGATTTTCGCCGCAGACCGATCGTTTTTTTTCTGCGAGACTTCAGGGGCGTCGCGCGATGCGCACGCGCGACGCAGGCCGGCGAGCGGATCGGAAATGTCGCTTTTGCCGTAGAATGTCCGACTTGTTTTAATTTTGCGACTATTCATGGCGAAGACCGCGTCGAAAGATCTTGCTGCCGCGCCAGCCGAAGGCGTCGATACCGCGCCGCTGCCGGAGAACTACGAAGCCGCTCAGGCGGAGCTGGAAGAGCTGGTGGCGCGTATGGAAGGCGGTAGCCTCAGTCTCGAGGAGTCGCTCACCGCGTACCGGCGCGGTGCGGCTCTGGTGGCGTTTTGCCAGCAGCAGCTCGAAAAGGTCGAGCAGCAGGTGCGCGTGCTCGACGGCGAGACGCTCAAGCCGCTGCCCATGAATACCGCAGGCACAGCCGCTACTGAAAGCGGGGACGACCTATGACATTCGAACAATGGACGCGCTCGGTGCTCGAACGCGTCGAAGCGGCTCTGGAACACTACCTGCCGAGCGCGGCCACCGAGCCCGCCAAACTGCATGAAGCCATGCGTTATGCGGTGCTGGGCGGCGGCAAGCGGGTTCGCCCGTTGTTGTGCCACGCCGCCGGCGAGCTGACCGGCGCGCGCGCCGAATGCCTCGACGCGGCGGCGGCGGCGCTGGAAATGATCCACGTGTACTCGCTGGTGCACGACGACATGCCGTGCATGGACGACGACGCATTGCGTCGCGGCAAGCCCACGGTGCACGTCCAATACGACGAAGCCACGGCGCTGCTGGTTGGCGACGCGCTGCAGTCACAGGCTTTCGTCGCGCTGACTTCGAACGTGCTGGCCGCGCCGCAGCAGGCTTCGCTTGTGCGCGAGCTGGCGCTCGCGAGCGGCTCGATCGGCATGTGCGGCGGGCAGGCCATCGATCTGGCGAGCGTCGGCCACACGCTGACGCGCACCCAACTCGAAACCATGCACCGGATGAAAACCGGCGCATTGCTGCGTGCCGCGGTGCGCATGGGCGCGCTGGCGGGCGTTGCGCCGGACGCGGACGCGATGCGTTCGCTCGACGCCTATGCGGGCGCTGTCGGTCTCGCGTTTCAGGTCGTCGACGACATTCTCGACGTCACGACCGATTCCGCGACGCTCGGCAAGACCGCGGGTAAAGACGCGAAGGACGGCAAGCCGACCTACGTGTCGATTATCGGGCTCGACGCGTCGCGCGCGCTCGCGGCCCAGCTGCGCAGCGACGCCCACGCCGCGCTTGCGCCGTTCGGCGCGCGCGCGCAGCGTCTTGCCGAATTGGCCGACCTGGTGGTGAACCGGGTAAGCTGAACGCGAAAGCCCGCCGCCGCGCACCTTTTATCCCCGGGGTGCATGTATGAAGTGCGGGCGCGTAAGTTTTCCTACAATGGAACGACGATGTACGACTTGCTGAAAACCATCGACGACCCGGCAGCCTTGCGCCGCCTCGATCGCCGCCAATTGCAACCGCTTGCCGACGAGTTGCGTGCTTTCGTGCTCGACAGCGTATCGCAGACGGGCGGCCATCTTTCGTCCAACCTCGGCACGGTCGAGTTGACCATTGCTCTGCACTATGTGTTCGACACGCCGCATGACCGGATCGTCTGGGATGTCGGCCACCAAACCTATCCGCACAAGATCCTGACGGGCCGCCGCGACCAGATGCACACGCTGCGTCAACTGGGCGGCATCTCGGGCTTCCCGAAACGCGACGAATCCGAATACGACACCTTCGGCACCGCGCATTCCAGCACGTCGATTTCGGCCGCGCTCGGCATGGCGGTCGCGAGCAAGCTACAGGGCGACAACCGCATGGGCATCGCGGTGATCGGCGATGGCGCGATGACGGCCGGCATGGCCTTCGAGGCGATGAACAACGCCGGCGTCGAAGACGACGTGCCGCTGCTGGTCATCCTGAACGACAACGACATGTCGATTTCGCCGCCGGTCGGCGCGCTCAATCGCCATCTCGCGCGCCTGATGTCGGGCCGCTTCTATGCTGCCGCGCGCGCGGGCGTCGAACGCGTGCTGCGGGTCGCGCCGCCCATGCTCGATCTGGCTCGCAAGCTCGAAGAACACGCGAAGGGCATGATCGTGCCGGCCACGCTGTTCGAAGAGTTCGGCTTCAACTACATCGGCCCGATCGACGGTCACGATCTCGATTCGCTGATCCCGACACTGCAAAACATCAAGGAACTGCGCGGTCCGCAGTTCCTGCACGTGGTGACGAAGAAAGGCCAGGGCTACAAGCTGGCCGAAGCAGATCCGGTGCTGTACCACGGCCCGGGCAAGTTCAATCCGGCTGAAGGCATCAAGCCGGCCACCACGCCGTCGAAGAAGACCTACACGCAGGTGTTCGGCGAATGGCTGTGCGACGCGGCTGAACTGGACGCGCGCGTGGTCGGTATCACGCCCGCCATGCGCGAAGGCTCGGGCATGGTCGAGTTCGAGAAGCGCTTCCCCGACCGTTACTTCGACGTCGGCATCGCCGAGCAACACGCGGTGACGTTCGCTGGCGGCCTAGCCGCGGACGGCATGAAGCCGGTGGTGGCGATCTACTCGACCTTCCTGCAACGCGCCTACGACCAACTGATCCACGACGTCGCGCTGCAAAACCTGCCGGTGGTCTTCGCCATTGACCGCGCGGGTCTGGTCGGCGCGGACGGCGCGACGCACGCGGGTGCTTACGACCTCGCGTTCATGCGCTGTATCCCGAACATGACCGTAATGGCCCCGTCCGACGAAAACGAATGCCGGCAGATGCTGTACACCGCGCTGCAGCAGTCGAACCCGACGGCGGTGCGTTATCCGCGCGGCGCCGGCACGGGTGTCGCAACCGTCAAGCAGATGGCTGCCTTGCCGATCGGCAAGGGCGAGGTGCGTCGCGAAACGTCGCAGCCAGCGGGCAAGCGCATTGCCATTCTCGCGTTTGGCACGATGGTCGCGCCGTCGCTGGCGGCGGCCGAGCAACTGGACGCCACGGTCGCGAACATGCGCTTCGTCAAGCCGTTGGACGCCGCTCTGGTCCGTCAGCTTGCGGAGACGCACGACGCCATCGTCACCGTCGAAGAAGGCTGCGTGATGGGTGGCGCGGGCTCGGCTTGCGTCGAAGCGCTGCTGGAAAGCGGGATCATGCGACCCGTGCTGCAATTGGGCCTCCCCGACCGGTTTATCGATCATGGCGACCCGGCTAAACTGCTCGCCGCGTGCGGTCTCGACGCCACCGGCATCGTCAAGTCGATTCGTGAGCGCTATTTGGCGAACGGCATGGTCGGCGGTCAATCGTCGGTGAAGCGCGTCGCGTAAAGCGTCGCCGTCCGCTATGCCGCTAGGATGCGATAGCGGCTGCCCATTGCCATCCCCAACTTGAAGCGATGGGCCTCCGGGCCCATCTTCCAACGCCGGCAGGGGCCGGCGTTCGCCGTTGCGCGCGCTGATCCGCACGGCCGCTGAGCGCTCCCAAACCTGTCGCTGAGCGATAGCGCCCAAGGGGCCCTCCCCCAACCCCCAAAAGGGGACTTCCTTCGGGGCGGGTGACTTCCTTCGGAGCGGAAAACTTGGGACAGCCCGGCGTTCTCTTGAAAGGACAAAAAAATGAATCAGATGAATCCCGCCTTTGTGATGCCCGACGTGCAAAGCACGCCCGACACGCGTCAGATCCCGATTCAGCGGGTCGGCGTCAAGGGTGTGCGTCATCCGTTGACGGTGCGCACGCAAAGCGGTGAGGTGCAGCCGACGGTCGGCACGTGGAATCTCGACGTGCATCTGCCGGCTGACCAGAAGGGCACGCACATGTCGCGGTTCGTCGCGTTGCTCGAAGAGAACAAGGCGCCGCTCGAACCGGCCACGTTCCGCACCATGCTCGCCGCGATGCTCGAAAAGCTCGAAGCCGAGGCGGGCCGGATCGAGGTGTCGTTCCCGTACTTCGTGAACAAGACCGCACCGGTCTCGGGCGTGCACAGCCTGCTCGACTACGAAGTCACGTTGACGGGTGATACCCGCAACGGCGCCACGCGCCTGTTCCTGAAGGTGCTGGTGCCGGTCACGAGCCTGTGCCCGTGCTCGAAGAAGATCTCGCGGTACGGCGCGCACAACCAGCGTTCGCACGTCACGATCAGCGCGGAGCTGACCGACGACGTGGCAGTGGAAGAACTGGTTCGGATTGCCGAGGAAGAAGCGTCGTGCGAGCTGTGGGGTTTGCTCAAGCGCCCGGATGAGAAGTTCGTTACCGAGCGTGCGTATGAGAATCCGAAGTTCGTCGAAGACCTCGTGCGCGACGTCGCGCAGCGTCTGAATGCGGACGAGCGGATCGTCGCGTATGTGCTCGAAGCCGAGAACTTCGAGTCGATTCACAATCACAGCGCGTATGCGGTGATCGAGCGGGATAAGCGGGTGGGTTGATACGCGCTCGTTGCCGGTCCGGTCGCTGACGCCAAAGAAAAAGCCGCTTTGAAAGCGGCTTTTTTACGGCTTCGCGATTTTCAGTTCAGCGCGCGAGAGAGGTCAGATCCCAGCGTGGCTTCACCGTGAAAGCGTAGTCCTTACCCGATTGCTCGGGCCAGCGTTGCAACCGCAACGCGCCGGCCAGCGCGATCATCGCGCCGTTGTCCGTGCAAAGCGACAAGTCCGGGTAGTGCACGTAGAAATTGCGCTTCTTCGCGGCGGCGGACAGCGCGTCGCGCAGTTGCCGGTTCGCGCCCACACCGCCGGCGACGACGAGCCGGTTGAGCTTGGTCCGCTTGAGCGCGGCCAGCGATTTCGCCGCCAGCACTTCCACCGCGGCGTCGACGAATCCGCGCGCCAGATCGGCCTTCGCCTGCTCGCAGATATTCGCTCCGCCGAGTTTTTTCGCGTGCGTGAGGACCGCGGTCTTCAGGCCGCTGAAGCTGAAATCGAGGTCACCGGAATGCAGCATCGGGCGCGGCAGCACCACCGCGCCGGGCGTGCCGAATTCGGCCATGCGCGAGACTTCCGGGCCACCCGGATAACCGAGGCCGAGCAGCTTGGCGGTTTTGTCGAACGCCTCGCCGGCGGCGTCGTCCAGCGTTTCGCCGAGAGTTTCGTAGACCCCCACATCCGTCACGCGCATCAGTTGCGTGTGACCGCCAGACACCAGCAGCGCGACGAACGGAAACGGCGGCGGCTCATCGACCAGCAGCGGCGACAGCAAGTGTCCTTCGAGGTGATGGATGCCGATGGTCGGCTTGTCCCACGCCATTGCCAGCGAATTGGCGACGCTCGCGCCGACCAGCAGCGCGCCCGCGAGCCCCGGCCCCTGCGTGTAGGCGATTGCATCGATGTCGCTCTGTGCCGCGCCGGCGCGCGCCATCACCTCTTCGAGCAACGGCAGCGCGCGCCGGATGTGATCGCGCGACGCCAGCTCCGGCACGACCCCGCCGTACTCCCGGTGCATCGCGATTTGCGAATGCAGCGCGTGCGCGAGCAGCCCGCGCTCCGTGTCGTAGAGAGCGAGACCGGTTTCGTCGCAGGAGCTTTCGATGCCGAGTACGAGCATGATGGGTGGGTTTGAGCGGACGCGCGAATGACAGGCACTGCGGCGCCCCAAAATGAAAAGGCCAGCCTGAAAGTATAGCAGTGCGGGCAACGCGCCGCAGACGCGCGGGTACAATGCGGCCCCATGGAATCCTTCGATATCGCGGTGATCGGCGCAGGGGCGGCCGGCATGATGTGCGCGGCGGTGGCCGGGCAGCTCGGCCGTCGCGTGGTGCTGATCGACCACTCGCAGCGTCTCGCGGAAAAGATCCGCATTTCCGGCGGCGGCCGTTGCAACTTCACGAACCTGTACGCGGCGCCGGCCAACTACCTGTCGGCGAATCCGCATTTCTGCCGCTCGGCGCTCGCGCGCTATACGCCGCGCGACTTCATGGCGCTGCTCAAGCGCCACCATGTAACGTGGCACGAGAAGCACAAGGGGCAGCTGTTCTGCGACCAGTCGAGCGACGCGGTCATCAACGTGCTGAAGCACGAGTGCGACGCCGGTCGCGTGACATGGCGCACCCCGCTGTCGGTCGAGGCGGTGCGTCAGGACGCGGCAGGCCGCTTCGCGCTGGACACGTTATCGGGTCCGATCACCACGCGCGCGCTCGTGATCGCGACGGGCGGGCTGTCAATTCCCAAGATCGGCGCCACGGATTTCGCCTACTGTCTTGCCAAGCAGTTCGGCCATAAGCTGATCGACACCCGTCCCGCGCTGGTGCCGCTGACCTTCGCGCCGGCCGACTGGGCGCCGTTCGCGGCGCTCTCCGGCGCGTCGCTCGAAGTGCAACTGGCGACCGGCAACAAAAAGACCGGCGCCGAATTCAACGAGGATCTGCTGCTCACTCACCGTGGCCTGTCGGGCCCGGGCGTTCTGCAGATCTCGAGCTACTGGCAACCCGGCGAACCGATTCACATCAACCTGCTGCCGGAGCGCGACGCGACGGCCGCGCTGCTGGAAGCGAAGACCGGCACGAAGCGCCAGATCGCCAATCTGCTGTCCGAATGGGTGCCGCAACGGCTCGCCCACGTCTGGCTGGAAACTCACCAGATTCCCGCCGAAGCCCGCGTGGCCGATTTGCCGGACAAAACGCTGCGGCGCGTCGGCGAGGCGCTGTCGCGCTGGAACCTCACGCCGAACGGCACGGAAGGCTATCGCAAGGCCGAAGTGACGCGCGGCGGCGTGGATACGCGCGACCTGTCGTCGTCGACGATGATGAGCGCGCGCACGCCGGGCCTGTATTTCATTGGCGAAGCGGTCGACGTGACCGGTTGGCTCGGCGGCTACAATTTCCAGTGGGCGTGGGCCTCGGGCGTGGCGGCCGGCCAGGCGGCCGCGGAGTACGCCTTGGGGGCTTGACGGCGCCGTAGCTTTGTGAGAAAGCTCTGCTATACTCCTGAACCTTTACAAAGTTCCGTTATTGAAAAATGACGACTATCCGCGTAAAAGACAACGAGCCGTTTGAAGTCGCCATGCGCCGTTTCAAGCGCACCATGGAGAAAGGCGGCCTTCTGACGGAACTTCGCGCTCGCGAGTTTTACGAAAAGCCTACGGCCGAGCGCAAGCGCAAGAAGGCCGCCGCGGTGAAGCGTCATTTCAAGCGTCTGCGTGGCCAGATGCTGCCAAAGAAGTTCTACTGATTCTGGCGTTGCCGCGGTTCCGGTCGATCGGAGCGGCGACATCCAACCGGTGACGGCACGCGAGGTGTCATCACGGAAAACACGGCCTTCGGGCCAGCCGGCAGGGTCGCATCCACTACGCACATTGCGCCAACCCGCTTGAGGAAGCAGTCCCCAAGCGGGTATTCGTGTTGATGCTGTCGACCCGGCCGCTTTTTCAACTTTCAACGCATTCAGGTGAGTGATGAGTCTCAAGGACCGGATCAACGACGATATGAAAGCCGCCATGCGGGCGCGTGAGACCGAGCGTCTCGGCACGATCCGCCTGCTGCTCGCCGCCATCAAGCAACGCGAAGTCGACGAGCGCGTGACCCTCGACGACACCGCGATCACCGCGGTCATCGACAAGATGATCAAGCAGCGCAAGGACTCGATCAGCCAGTTCGAAGCCGCTGGCCGCACGGATCTGGCCGACAAGGAAAAGGCCGAGCTGGCAATCCTGTCCGCCTACATGCCGGAACAGATGTCCGAAGCGGAAATCGTTGCCGAAGTCCAGGCGGCGGTCGCGCAAACCGGCGCGGCCGGCCCGCAGGACATGGGCAAGGTGATGGGCGTGCTGAAGCCGAAGCTGGCTGGCCGTGCCGACATGACCGCCGTGTCGGCGCAAGTCAAAGCCGCGCTCGCGAAGTAATTTCCGTTTGTCCGGACTGCGCGCGCCGTCGACCGACCGTGCGCGCAGCGTTGAGTTTTTTAGGTAGCGTCATTTACTGTGATTCCACCGTCATTCCTGCAGGATCTGCTCAACCGCGTCGATATCGTCGACGTGGTCGGTCGGTATGTGCAGCTGAAAAAGGGCGGCGCGAACTTCATGGGGCTGTGCCCGTTTCACAACGAGAAGAGCCCTTCGTTTACGGTTAGTCCGACTAAACAGTTTTATCACTGCTTCGGCTGCGGCGCGCATGGGACGGCCATCGGATTTTTGATGGAGCACGTGGGCTCGTCGTTTCCGGAGGCGGTCAACGAACTGGCGCAATCGGTAGGTTTGACCGTGCCCAACGAGCCGTCGCCCGGATATGGCGGCGGTTCCGGCGGCTATGCGCCGGCTTCCAAAGCCGTCACCACGGCGCTTTCCGATGTGATGCAGACCGCCTGCGACTTTTACCGCAAGCAGTTGCGTGGCGCGCCGGCCGCGATCCAGTACCTGAAGAAGCGCGGCTTGACCGGTGAGATCGCGGCCCGTTTCGGGCTGGGTTATGCCCCGGACGGCTGGCAGAATCTCGAAGCGGCATTTCCGAACTATCGCGACGATGCGCTGGTCGAGGCGGGCCTCGTCATCGTCAGCGAAAAGTCCGATGCACAGGGGCAGAACCGCCGCTATGACCGCTTTCGCGAGCGGATCATGTTCCCGATACGCAACGTGAAGGGGCAGGTGATCGGCTTCGGCGGCCGCGTGCTGGACGGCGGCGAACCGAAATATTTGAATTCGCCCGAAACGCCTCTATTTAACAAAGGCAGCGAGCTATACGGACTATTCGAGGCGCGTCTGGCGATTCGCGAACAGCACTACGTGCTGGTGGTGGAAGGCTACATGGACGTGGTCGCGCTGGCCCAATTGGGGTTTCAGAACGCGGTCGCCACGCTCGGCACGGCCTGCACACCGGTTCATGTGCAGAAACTGATGCGCCAGACCGACATGGTCATCTTCAGTTTCGACGGCGATTCGGCGGGCCGGCGCGCCGCGCGCCGCGCGCTGGATGCGTGCCTGCCGCACGCGGCGGACAACCGGACTATCCGCTTTCTGTTTTTGCCGTCCGAGCACGACCCGGACAGCTACGTGCGCGAGTTCGGCACCGAGGCGTTCGCCGAGCAGGTCGAGCGGGCGATGCCGCTGTCGCAGTTCATGCTCAACGAGGTGCTGACCGGCAAGGAGCTGGATCAGCCGGAAGGCAGGGCCCGCGCGCTGTTCGACGCCAAGCCGCTGCTGCAGGCGCTCCCGGCCAATGCGCTGCGCGCGCAGATCATGCATATGTTTGCCGACCGGCTGGACGTGCCGTTCGACGAGGTCGCCGCGCTTTGCCAGGTCGATTCGCGCATCGCGGCCGCCGCGCGTCTCGCGCCGGCCCGCAAGGACCGGCGCAGCGTGACGGGGATCGAAGAAAAGACGTTACGCAATCTTGTGATGTATCCGCGCACGGTGGCGGTGCTCGATGAGGACGCCGAACAGGCACTGCTGAGCGTGACCCGCCATGGCGAGTTGTTCGAAGAAGTGACGACGCACGCACGGGCGCTTGGCGATTCGGCGGAGTTTCAGTTGCTTTCCGACCTATTGCGAAACGGCGCAAACGCCCCAACTTTCGAGGAAATCTTTCGCAAAATTCTAGACTATGATGAAAATGTCCGGGATTTGCTGCTGAAAGACCCGGAGGACGCGACCGTCATCGAGGAGCGGCGCGAGCAGGAACGGATCGTGGGCGAGGAATTGAAGGCCGCGATCCTCAAGATGCGCTACGACGCATATTGCGACCGGCTCGAGCAGCTTTCGCGGCAATCCCGGCACACGCCGGAAGAGTTTGCGGAGCTTTCGGAATTGAATCGGAAACGGGCTGACATGAAGCGTCAGCTAGGTCTGTAAGGGAGAGGCCAGAAACCTGGGTGGTATAATAAAAGGTTTCTAGCGGTTTGTTTTTTAAGGGTTTTCCTAGCAAAGGCGAAAAGGCGATGCGATGGCAAAGACTACAGGTGGAAATCAGGCAACCGGCACACGCTCCAAGGAGCCGAGCAGAAAGGTCACCGAGGCCAGGTTAGCTTCTTCCACCAGAAAAACGTCTGCTGTCAGTGTTGCACCGGCTGCCAGGAAGAAATCTTCGACCACTTCGGCGATGAATACGGATTCGGTCGGGGCGGCGAAAGCCGTGTCGCCCGTTGCGAAGCGGTCAAGTGTCAGAAGCGCAAGGGAAGCGGCTGCCGCGCAGGACGATGCGGTAGTGCGCGAGACTCCAGTATCCACGGTTCTACCGGCTGTTGTCCACCAGCCGCGAGTCGAGACTACAGCCGGTACGGCGAACTCCATGACGAAAAAGCTGAACGAAGTACCCGTCGATGACGATGCAACCCAGGCCGAAGACACTCCCGCCGCTGCACCGGGCAAAGTGGAAAAGGTCAAGGCTCGCGACCGTCGTGCAAAGGAAAAAGCGCTGCTGAAAGATGCATTCGCGTCGTCGCAGCCGGGCACGGTGGAGGAACTCGAAGAGCGCCGCTCCAAACTGCGCGCGCTGATCAAGCTCGGCAAGGAGCGCGGCTTCCTCACGTACGCTGAAATCAACGACCACCTCCCGGACAATTTCACCGAGACCGAGGCGATCGAAGGCATCATCAGCACGTTCAACGACATGGGCGTGGCCGTGTACGAGCAGGCCCCCGACGCCGAAACGCTGCTGCTGAACGACAACGCGCCCGCCGCTTCGTCCGACGACGAAGTGGAAGAGGAAGCGGAAGTTGCGCTTTCCACGGTCGACTCGGAATTCGGCCGCACCACCGACCCGGTCCGCATGTACATGCGTGAAATGGGCACGGTCGAGCTGCTCACGCGCGAAGGCGAAATCGAAATCGCCAAGCGGATCGAAGACGGCCTGAAGCACATGGTGATGGCCATCTCCGCATGTCCCACCACGATCGCCGACATCCTCGCGATGGCCGAACGCGTTGCGAACGAGGAGATCCGCATCGACGAACTGGTCGACGGTCTGATCGACGCGAACGCGGACGATGCGGACGGCTTCTCCGCGCAAGAGGCGGAAGCGATCGAGAGCGAGGACGAGGACGTCGAGGAAGAGGACGCAGAAGACGAGGAAGAGGACGACGGCACCGCGCAAGCCACGGCCAATGCCGCGCAGATGGAAGCCCTCAAGCGTGCATCGCTCGAAAAATTCGCGTTGATAAGCGAATGGTTCGACAAGATGCGTCGCGCGTTCGAGAAGGAAGGCTACAAGTCCAAGTCGTACCTCAAGGCGCAGGAAACGATCCAGAACGAACTGATGACGATCCGCTTCACCGCGCGTACGGTCGAGCGTCTGTGCGATACGCTGCGCGCGCAAGTGGACGAAGTGCGTCAGGTCGAGCGTCAGATCCTGCACACGGTAGTCGACAAGTGCGGCATGCCGCGCGCGGAATTCATCGCGCGTTTCCCGGGCAGCGAGACGGATCTCGAGTGGGCCGACAAGATTGTCGGTGAAGGTCACGCGTATAGCGCGATCCTCACGCGCAACATTCCGGCGATCCGCGAACAGCAGCAACGTCTGCTGGATCTGCAAGCGCGTGTCGTGCTGCCGCTGAAGGACTTGAAGGAAACCAACCGCCAGATGGCAGCCGGCGAACTGAAGGCGCGCCAGGCGAAGCGCGAAATGACCGAGGCGAATTTGCGTCTCGTGATCTCGATCGCGAAGAAGTACACGAACCGTGGTCTGCAGTTCCTCGACCTGATTCAGGAAGGCAACATCGGCCTGATGAAGGCGGTGGACAAGTTTGAATATCGTCGTGGCTACAAGTTCTCCACGTATGCGACGTGGTGGATTCGCCAGGCCATTACGCGTTCGATTGCCGACCAGGCGCGCACGATCCGGATTCCGGTTCACATGATCGAAACGATCAACAAGATGAACCGCATCTCGCGGCAGATTCTGCAGGAAACCGGCCTCGAGCCGGATCCGGCAACGCTGGCCGAGAAGATGGAAATGCCGGAGGACAAGATCCGCAAGATCATGAAGATCGCGAAGGAGCCGATCTCGATGGAAACGCCGATCGGTGACGACGACGATTCGCATCTGGGCGACTTCATCGAAGACACGAACACCGTCGCTCCGGCCGACGCCGCGCTGCACGCCAGCATGCGCGATGTCGTGAAGGACGTGCTCGACTCGCTGACACCGCGCGAAGCGAAAGTGCTGCGCATGCGCTTCGGCATCGAGATGAGCACCGACCATACACTCGAAGAAGTCGGCAAGCAGTTCGACGTGACGCGTGAGCGGATTCGTCAGATCGAGGCCAAGGCGCTGCGCAAGCTGCGTCATCCGAGCCGGTCGGACAAGCTGAAGTCGTTCCTCGAAGGGAATTGATCAAGGCTAGGCGTTCGCAGCAGATGATGTTGCGGTTGAAGGGGCTTCCCGGTTGTTTCGCGCAAGCGAAGCGGTTGCGGAGGCCCCTTTTTCGTGTAGTATGTCGGCCAATCAACGAATGGGCCCGGACTTTCGCGACCGGGTCTTTTTCTTGGGCCGGACGCCGTGTTGGTTGCAGGCAGCGGACTCATAATCCGCCTCCGAAAGGACATCGTGGGTTCGAATCCCACCCGGCCCACCAAAGCTTGAAAAAAGGGTTCCGAATTTCCGGAACCCTTTTTGTTTGGCGTAAAGCCGTGTGGTTAATCTGTTTCGCCGAATTCAGATTGCGGCTATGTGAAGCGACTTCGTCATTGGATTTGGCGGATTTAAAAGCGCTTCATCGTCATCTCCGCGGCGCACACGGGCTTATTAATCCACCTGGCTCGCATTCGACGAGTATCGTGATTTATTGTCTGGTCGACGCCGCTGAAAACCCCGTGATTTAAATCCTTTGTCTGCGGACATTTCCACAGACAGTCCGGTGCTTCAGCTTGTCTGCGCGGTCCGTCGCACAGACCGCCGCACAGACCGCCGCCGCCGTGCGTTGCTAAGCTCACCTGCAGTTGGTCCGAACTTCGGGTCGAGGGAGTGGCACGTCGTTTGCGAAAGATTGGCGTCCACGCCACACCAATAACGAGAACGATCATGCGATCCGACCACACCGCTACCGAGGTGGCCACGCCTTAACCACCACCAACTGCGCCGCTCGACGGCGCTGGCGAGAGCGTGTCACATAGGGAAATCCGCGCATTGGCGCGGGTCACCTTCTGCTTTGCCTGGCTCTTCGGGCTGGAACCGTTCCTGACCGGGGCGGCCGACGATGTGGCGCGCTCGAAGTTCGGCCGCCATTGACGCTTTCTCGCGTCGCGCACTTGGCGAGACGTCGCGGGGGAGGTGGAAAGTTTTGTCGCGGAACCAAAGCAGTTTCTACAGTCTGGTGCCGTACGGCGAGTAGTCCAGCGCCCGGGCGCTGAGCGGCGTTCGGGGAAGCTGCCCCCGCCGGTTATGAAATGAGAGAAGCCAGCCAAAGCTGAGACGGTTTGGGAATCAGGGCAAACGCCGTGTCAAAAAGGGGCCGGCTGCGCCGTTAGTTGAATGCGGAAGGCAGTTCGATGTTGGCCGTTCGCTTTCAGCACGGGCTATTGTCACGCGGCGGCCGGCGCGGCAGTTCACCTCCGGCAATGCCTGCGCTGAAGGCTTCTCACTCGACGCACGCGCTTGGCAAACCTACTGGGCGCAAAAGCGTATCCCAGGAAAGAATCCCTAGGCGGCCCGCGGACAGCTTGGGGCACAAAGCCCCGCCATCAGGCGACCCGGGCGCTGGCGCACAGTCGATGTGCGCCATGTTCGCGAACGCGTAATTCAATGCGGCCGCGAATAAGTTAATAAAAATCTCAATATCAATCGCGGTCGGCCAGAAATCGCAGAGACTACATTAACTCGATTAAGTTCCCGGTTTTCCAAAATAAATTTAGAGCATGTCCAGATAACGCACGAGCAATTGCCTTATTTTCGAGCAATCAGCTGTCTTTAGTCCGTGTCGTTCCGACCCGATTACGTCACGCGTATTAAACCACTGTTGCATATGCACAACTTTGTTTTTGAGACGTTGCAAATAATTAATGGCGAGAGCCGTCGCGCGGCGTGTTGGATGTTGCGATAAACGTCTGAAAAACAACGACTTAACGCCTTCGCAGCAGACATTGTTGCGGATTTTGAAAAATCCTATTTCGCAAATTGCCGGCGCCGCTATTAGGGTGTCCCCCTACACTCACGCTTCGTTTGAAGGGTGCCCGGCTGTCCGAAACGGTTCGGCCAAAGGGCGGCAGCACGTGCGATGCATGCGCTGACGAGGCAGGTCCCGCTCCCCGTGTAAATTTATCGAACTGGAGTCCCACATGAAGAAGAGTCTCATCGTCGTTGCGGTTGCCGCATCGTTCGCATCCGTCGCTCACGCACAAAGCAGCGTGACCCTGTATGGTCTGTTGGACGCGGGCCTGACGTACACCAGCAACGTTAACCACAACTCCAAGTGGGCAGCAGGCAGTGGCGGCATCAACCAGAGCATGTTCGGTCTGCGCGGTTCGGAAGACCTGGGCGGCGGCCTGAAGGCAATCTTCACATTGGAAAGCGGCTTCAACGTCAACAACGGCAAGTTCGCTAACAACAACGGCATGTTCAACCGTCAAGCGTTCGTCGGTCTGTCGAGCGAGCAATTCGGTACGGTCACGCTGGGCCGTCAATACGACGCGGCTCAAGACTACCTGGCACCGCTGACCGCAACGGGCAGCTGGGGCGGTACGTTCTTCGCGCACCCGTTCAACAACGACAACCTGAACACGAACGGCGGCCTGTCGGTCAACAACTCGGTCAAGTACTCGAGCGCTAACTACGCTGGCTTCACGTTCGGCGGCACGTACGGCTTCTCGAACCAGGCTGGCGCATTCGCCAACAACCGCCAGTACAGCTTCGGTGCCGCATACCAGTGGCAAGGCCTGCACCTGGGCGCCGCTTACGCACAGCAGAACAACCCGGCTGCAAATACCAGCGGTGCTTCGGACGGCGTTCTGGCGAACACAGGCGGCATCATGACGGGCAACTTCCGTCAGCGTGAGTTCGGCGCAGCTGCTTCGTACTCGTTCGGCCCGGCTACTGTCGGTGCGGCGTGGACGCAATCGCGTGTGGACAACCTGGTTGGCGCAGCGCCCGGCCAACGTCAAGGTAGTTCGAACAACTACGAAATCAACGGCAAGTACAACGTGACCCCGGCTCTGGGCCTGGGCATCGCTTACACGTTCACGGACGCACACGGCTACGGTATCAACGCTGACGGCAACGACATGAAGACCCGTTACCACCAGATCGGCCTGCAAGCTGACTACTCGCTGTCGCGTCGCACGGACGTTTACGCTCAAGCCGTGTACCAGCACGCAATGGGCGACGGCGGTGTCGCTTCGATCTACAGCGGCGACAACACGCAACTGCCGTCGTCGTCGAAGAACCAGACGGCTGCTACGGTCGGTCTGCGTCACCGCTTCTAAGCTTCAGCAGAAGCTGCCTGTAGTACGAAAAGGTGCCGTTCGCGGCACCTTTTTTTATGGGCGCGGCAATTCGAATGTCGCGCGCGCTGGCGGGGCCCTCGCGAACCCCGCTCGCCATGCGATTTAGAAGATCGTACGTCCGGCTATTCAGGATCTGACCGACGAGCAATGGCAGCACATCGTGCCGCTGCTGCCGGAAATGCTGAGTCACGGACCTCGGCGCGGGCGTCCCAACATCGACATTCGCTGGGTGCTGAATAGCGTGATGTGGGTGCTACATACACGCGAGCCATGGAGCGCGATGCCCGAGCGCTATGTGTCGTATCAGACCGCGCATCGCTACTACTTGCGCTGGAAGAGATCGGGCGTGCTGGTCGCGATCGCGCTGGCGCTGTTCAAGACCGATGAGATCCTGGAGCGGCGCGTCACCCGCAAGAGCGGTACGCGCGGGGAGTAGGTCGTTAGAGGGCGCTGCTTTTCTTCGCGGCCGCGGCTGCGTCCGCGATCAAGGCCCACTTCGAGGCGCGCCTCGCCGGCCGCTCCGCTAGATCTGCTCCCGCCCGAACGCGCACAGGCGTTCGAGATCGAGCACCTCGATCTGGTTATATGAGAGGCGCAATATCTCCAGTCTTTCGAGGTTTTGCAGCGCCTGGTTGATCCGCTGGCGCGACACGCCCGCCAGCAGTCCGACTTCTTCCTGCGAAATGGCAAGCGTGCGGCCTGTGTCCGGATAGAGGTCCGGGTTGAACAGCTGCGCGAGCGACTGCGCGACGCGCGCATCCACGTCCAGCAGCCGGCTATTCTGGATCGACGCGATGAACTCGCCCATGCGGTTGTTCAGTTGTCGGATCACGAAGCCGGTGAACGGCAGGCTGGACTCCAGCAGCGCATGGAAGGTCGACGACGGCACGAACATCACGAGCGAAGGCTGAATCGCGGCCACGTCGTATTTGCGTAGTTCGCCCTTGATCACGCTGCCTTCTCCGAACCAGCCGCCGGGCGGCACGCCGGACAGCGTGCAACTGCGTCCCGAGGCGTTGTAGATGGCGAGCTTGATCAGCCCGGCATGCACGCCGATCCAATAGTCCGACGGTTCCTGGCGGCGCGCGATCCACGCTCCGCCTTCCAGATGCTGCGCGTGCGCGGTGGCAAGGACCAGCGCCTGATGCTCGGCGGCGAGCGCCCGAAACCACGCGCAGGTCGCAAACAGCCGCGCCAGCTCCGCGCGCGCGATCCGTCCCGGCCGCTCCGGGCGGGCGTCTGCGAGGGTGGCGGGCGTGGCGTCGTTCATAAGCGGCTTGGGAGCGTGTCCAACGAAAGTTTGAGTCCGATAGCGCCACGGACGCACTACTCTGTCATTTGAATGACAGACAGTTCACCATGACCATTGCTAGGCTAGGTCATCAATCAATCAGAACAATCGACGGCGCGGCCCGCGCCTCAGGAGACGATCCCATGAAGCACATGTTCGACGAAGGTCTTGAGCGGCGTGAGGCCAATTATGTCCCGCTGACGCCGATCGACTTCATCGTGCGCGCAGCCGAAGTCTACGGTGACCGGCCGGCGGTCGTCCATGGGGAGATTCGCCGCAGCTGGCGCGAGACCTACGAGCGCGCGCTGCGGCTTGCCAGCGCGCTGCGCCAGGCGGGTATCGAACGCGGCGACACCGTAGCGGCGTTGCTGCCCAACATCCCGGCGATGGTGGAAGCGCACTTCGGTGTGCCGATGGCCGGCGCCGTGCTCAACACGCTCAATACGCGGCTCGATGTGTCGTCGCTGTTGTTCATGCTGCGCCACGGCGAGGCGAAGGCGCTGATCGTCGATACGGAATACGGTGAATTCGCGCATCGCGCCGCGCTGGAATTCCCCGACTTGCGGGTGATCAGCGTGGCCGACGCGATGCCGGCCGACCCCGCGCAATTCATCCGCGCGACGGACTATGAAGCGTTCCTGCAATCCGGCGACCCGGCCTTCGCATGGACGCAGCCGGCCGACGAGTGGGACGCGATCGCGCTGAACTACACGTCGGGCACCACCGGCGACCCGAAGGGCGTGGTCTACCATCATCGCGGCGCGCATCTGAACGCGCTCAGCAATATTCTCGAATGGGACATGCCGAAGCATGCGGTGTACCTGTGGACCCTGCCTATGTTCCACTGCAACGGCTGGTGTTTTCCGTGGACCGTTGCGGCGCGTGCGGGCGTCAACGTCTGCTTGCGCAAGTTCGACGCGAAGACGGTGTTCGAGCTGATTCGCCGCGAGGGCGTCACGCATTATTGCGGCGCGCCGATCGTGCAGAGCGCGCTCGCCAATGCGCCGGCTGAATGGCGCGAGGGCATTGCGCAACGCGTGTCGACGATGGTGGCGGGCGCCGCGCCCGCACCGGCCGTGATTGCGAAGATGAAGGAGATCGGCTTCGATCTGACGCACGTGTACGGGCTGACCGAAACCTACGGGCCCGCCGCGGTCTGCGCGAAACAGCAGGAGTGGGAAGCGCTCGACGACAGCGCACGCGCCGAACTGAACGCGCGCCAAGGCGTGCGCTATCACCTGCAGGCGGCGGTGACCGTGCTCGATCCGGACACGCTCGCGCCAGTGCCCGACGACGGAGAAACGATCGGCGAGATCATGTTTCGCGGCAACATCTGCATGAAAGGCTATCTGAAGAACGAGCGCGCGACTGAGGCAAGCTTCGGCGGCGGCTGGTTCCATACCGGCGATCTCGGTGTGCGGATGCCCGACGGCTATATCCGCATCCGCGATCGCAGCAAGGACATCATCATTTCAGGCGGCGAGAACATTTCGAGCATCGAGGTCGAGGACACGCTGTACCGTCACCCGGCGGTGTCGGTTGCCGCCGTGGTGGCGATGGCCGATCCGAAGTGGGGCGAGGTGCCCTGCGCGTTCGTCGAACTCAAGGAAGGCGCTCAGGTGACCGAAGCGGAAATCATCGCGCACTGCCGGCTATTTCTTGCCGGCTATAAGTTGCCGAAGGCCGTGCGCTTCTGCGAACTGCCCAAAACGTCGACGGGAAAAATTCAGAAGTTCGAACTGCGCGCGCGGATCAAGAGAGAAGAAAGTGACTCGCAATAGCGCGTGATCGCCATAGCACGCGGTTCGCGTAGCATGCCGGGCCGCGCTTAGCCGCGCGTGTCGACCCAATGGTGCGCCCAGCGTGCCGAGTGCTGCAGCGCCTGCTCTTCGTTCGTGAAGTAGTCGAGCGAATAGAACTGGTAGCGGCCTTCGCTGCGCGCGCTGTCGGCGCGTTCGAGCAACAGGTTGGATGAAAAGCTGCCGTCGGGCAAACGATGCGCCGAGGGCTTGACGGCATAGCCGTTGTAATGATGAGTATGTCTGTTTTGCATTTTATATTTTAATGATGTTCGAGTGCGTCCCGGCCGTATGAACCCGTTAGACGAGTTGCACGGACGAGCTGATTCAAAGCCATTGCGAGCCGAATCCTGACGCAGTCGGGAAGCGAAAAAAATGGGCGTTGAAGCCGGAGGGGAGAATGAGGTGCAACGAGGCGTTTGGCGCTTGGGCAAGCTGCTGAATGCAGCTAAAAGCGATCGCGCCAACTGTGGGAGACGAAGCTCCGCGAGGATGTCGCTGCAGCCCGATGTCCGTTGCCGGACACCGAGCCCTTCAAACTTACAGCGGCTTGATGTTAGCCGCTTGCAGACCCTTCGGGCCTTGCTTCGTTTCGAAGCTCACCTTCTGATTCTCAGCCAACGTCTTGAAGCCGTCGCTGCGAATTTCGGAGAAATGCGCGAACAGGTCGTCGCCGCCCTTGTCCGGGGTGATGAAGCCAAAGCCTTTGCTGTCGTTGAACCACTTAACGGTACCGGTATCCATGAAGAATCCTTGAGGAAAAAATAGAAGAAATTGCTCTGTTGAGAGCGCGTGAAGCGTCAAGGAGGGAGAGGACAACGAATACCGCTGACGAGCGAGACATTGATGAACAGCAATCGAACTTCTTGAACTTCGGGTGCCACATTAACCGCCGGGCATGTCAGCGTCAACATATAACTTGTAACTGTTTTGCCGGACGCGGCAAATCATTGCCACTGCGCGTGTTGCGATGGAGCCCTGGTTTCGTCATGCCGTGTTTCGCGTGACGCGGCATGACGCTCAAGTGGATCAAACCGTGCAACAGGCAGTGAAGCCTCAGTGAGGCATCTTTCAAATGCCTACTTTATGTGCGGTCAGAATCAGGCGCAAGCCGAGCGCGGCCACTGCGCTCGCGGCTACGCGATCGATCCACGCTTTCCACTGCAGATAAACTTCGCGCGGCCGTTTGCTCGAAAAGCACAGTGCGACGATCGTGTACCAGCCGGCCTCGATCGCGAAGATTGCGGGCGGCAGCGCGAAGTAGCACCACACCGGCGGATGTTGCGGCAGCAGCGCCGCGAAAATACTGCCGTAATAGACGGCCGTCTTCGGATTGCTGAGTTGCGTGCTCAAGCCGATCCAGAAAGACTTCCGCGGATTGGTGAAGGTGCTCCGCGCCGCGTCGAACGCGAGCGGTTTGGCGGCGCCGCGCCAGATCTTCGACGCAAGGTACATCAGATAGACGCCACCGGCGACCTTCAGGCCGACGTACAGCCATTCGACCGTTGCCAGCAATGTGTAGAGGCCGAGCAGCGCGATGCCGCTGAAGAACACGCCACCAATGCCCATGCCGAGCGCGGTGGCGAGACCGTCGCCGCGCGACAGCCCGATCGCATTACGAGCGACGATGACGAAGCTCGGTCCCGGGCTCATGGCGCCTAGCAGTAGCGCGGCCAGGATAGTGAGGATGGCGGTTGAGGCAGGCATTGTCGTGTCTCCAGCGCACAGAGGTTAATCCGTGAAACATAACATGACGGCGTGAGGTTTGAGGCTTTCGGCGGCCTTTGAATTTTCTGCGGATGGCTTTGACAAAAGAATAAGCAATGAAAAAAGTTCGCAAAGCCAATAGGCACCCGTTACAGGAAGCAAAAAGATTGAATGCTAGAATTGCCGCCTACACGTTGAAGGTCCCCGGAACGTTGGCGCGAGACTCGGCCGCATTCAAGCCGTGGGCTCACGAATTCTCTTTTAATCCAGCCTTTGAAAGACATGTTTTCCAGATGCGTGTTTTGCGCATCGGGACAGACATCGTGAACTCGAATTGCACTCGACCATTTAAATCACGCATGAACCTTCACGTTGTCTTGTGGGGTCTTTGTTTGTCTAACGCGAGCATGACTAGCTGAAACATCGGTAGGCTATGAAAGAGCGAGAAGAACAACTGCAGCTCGATTTCCACGGGAATGCGCGTGAGCGCCTGATCGTGTGGATACGCCGACGCATGCACGAATACGACATCACGATGGAAGCGCTCGCCGACTCGCTCGAAGCCGACGCGAACGCCGCCCGTGCAGTGATGTATCGCGACGCATACGGCAATACGTGGGACGGCCACGGCGACAAACCCGACTGGCTCGCGCGCGCAATTTACGCCGGACAGAACATCGATCACTTCCGCTGTTCGTGAGTCGTTTTGGCCGCGAGCATGTCGTTTGTTCATCGGACGGCGCGCGCGTTTGCCGTTGATCGCATGCATCATCGGTCTTAACATCGGCGGGTCGTTGCCGACTCGTGGCCACTCCATTCGGGCTCACGCGGCACAGAACTGGAAGCTGCATGCCGTATCGTCGTCCAATATCTCCATCCACATTCCCTGCTCATCGTTTTCTTGCGCACCTTCGCTATGCTGTGGTGTTCGGCCTTTTGTGGCTGAACATCGGCTGGTCATTCGGTGCGGCCCATGAACCTGTGCGGCATCCATTCGTTCGCGTGAGCCACCCAGTCGCGCAGCCTGCGACGCACACTTCCAAAGCGAAAGCCACCGCGCGAGGCAACGCGACAAAATCGACCACTGGCAAAGCTCGGCGTCATGTCGCACACAAGCGCAAGCAAGTGACGAGCGCCGAACGGCCGATGCACATCGGCAAGCTCACATCCAAACATCGTCGACAAGTCGCGCGCAATACGAAGGGGCCGCGCGGCGTGAGGCGTCCCGCTGCGTTAGCGGCGCAACACGATGCGCGGTATCCATCTGCATCACGCGCTTCTGCTTCAGCGCGCACGGAGCCGCGTTTATTGGCGCGCTGTGGCTATACGCCTAAATCACATGCACTGCTTCGCGCGAGAGCCGTCTATGTCGTCGACGAACGAACGCATACCGTGCTCACTGAAAAGCAGGCCGACCTGGTCTTGCCAATTGCTTCGGTATCGAAATTGATGACCGCGGTCGTATCGCTCGATGCGAAGCATGCGCTGAACACGCCACTCAACGTCACCGTGCAGGACCAGGATTTCGACAAGTTCACGGGCTCGCGCTTGAGCGTCGGCTCGATACTGTCGCGCCACGACATGTTGCACATTGCGTTGATGTCGTCGGAGAACCGCGCTGCCGCCGCGCTCAGCCGCGATTACGCCGGCGGGCGGCCTGGGTTCGTCGCGGCGATGAACGCCAAGGCTCGCGCGCTCGGCATGCTGCATACGTCGTTCGTCAATGGCACGGGTTTGTCGCCGCAAAACGTTTCGACAGCGCGCGACTTGTCGCGGCTCGTCGAGGCGGCGAGCCGCTATCCGCTGATTCGCGCTTATTCGACAGATCGTGCGCAGGTCGTTTTCCCCGGCGGCGGCCACGCGCAACTGAGCTATCACAACTCGAATGCGCTGGTGCGAGCCGGCGGGCGCTCGATCGTGTTGCAGAAGACCGGCTTCATCAACGAGGCCGGACATTGTGTCGTCGTGCGGATGATGGCGCACGACCGGCCCATCGATATCGTCGTGCTGGGCGCGCCCCGCCCGCGCGATCGCATTGCCGACGTGGTGCGGATCAGCCGCTGGCTGCGCTGTTCGCTGAGGTGAGCAACTGTTCGACAGCCGAAAAAAAGCCCGCACAAGGCGGGCTTAACTACTTGGAGTTTCGCGATCCAGTCGCTGGACGGATCACCCTCAGTGTATGTGAAAGCTATATGAAAGTGTTAAACATACACTTCACAGGTCGAAAAACACGGTTTCCTTGTCGCCCTGCATGTGGATGTCGAAGCGGTACACATTGGCGGTGTTCGGTTCGCGACGCGCGATCAGCGTGCCGCGCCGGTCGGCCGGAACCGCTGTCAACACCGGATCCTGCTCGTTCGCCTGCGCGTTGTCCTCGAAATAGATCCGCGTGAACGTGTGCAGCAGCATGCCGCGCATCGTCAGGATCACATTCACGTGCGGCGCCTGATCCGGGCTGACGCGGCCGGGCTTCACCGTTTCCACGAAAAAGCGCTTGTGCGGGTCCGTGCCCGTGCCGACGCGCGCAAAGCCGCGAAAGCCGGTCTTCAGGATTTCCTCGCGCGACTCCGGGTAGTGGCCGTTCGAGTCCACTTGCGACATTTCGACCATCGCGTCGCCGATCGCTTTGCCGTCGCCGTCGAACACCTGGCCGATGATCGTGATGTGCTCGCCGGCCGCTTCACGGTCGGCCAGAACGTGTGTGAACAGGCTCCTGTAGTCGAAGTCGTATTGCTGCGGACAAAGACCGTACGCGAAGTAGGGTCCAACGGTTTGCGAAGGCGTTTGCTTAAGAGTGGTCATGGCTTAGCGCTCCATCGGGGTTTCGTTCGGGCCGCGCAGCACGATGTCGAAGTCGTAGCCGAGCGCGTAGGCCTCCTGCGTGGTGTCGAGCGAGAAACTCGAGATCATGCGTTCGCGGGCATGCGCCGGCGTGCCCTGGTAGATCGGGTCGAAAGCCAGCAGCGGGTCGCCGGGGAAATACATCTGCGTAACGAGACGCGAGCCGAAGTGATCGCCGAAGAGCGAGAAGTGAATGTGCTGGGGGCGCCACGCGTTCGGGTGATTGCCCCACGGATAGGCGCCCGGCTTGATCGTCATGAAGCGATAGCGGCCTTCGGTGTCGGTGATGCAGCGGCCCGCGCCGAGGAAGTTCGGGTCGAGCGGCGCATCGTGCTGGTCGGCTTTGTGCACGTAACGGCCGGCCGCATTGGCTTGCCAGATTTCGACCAGCGTATTGCGCACCGGGCGACCGCCTTCGTCGAGCACGCGGCCCGTCACGATGATGCGCTCGCCGAGCGGCTCGCCGTTGCGCACCGCGTTGCGCGTCAGGTCGTTGTCGAGCGGATCGAGGTCGTCCGTGCCGTAGACCGGCACCCGCTGGTCGCGCAGTCTTTCCTTCAGCGGAATCAGCGCACGGGTCGGGCCGCGTTTCACCGACGAACCGTAGCTCGGATAGACGTAGCCGGGGTGGGACGGGAAGTCACGCGGGGTAAGAAAGGAATCTTCCATCAGTGTCTCCTTGGGGAATTGTGGGGTGCGGCGATATGAAGCGACTTTATCGAACCGAAGCGGTTATGCAAAATGACGTTTTCGCCCTTTTCGTATAACCTCCCGTTATGCAACGCAGTCTCGCGGACAGCCGCGTCAAATTCCGCCATCTCCAGTGCTTTCTGGCCGTCGCCCAGTTCGGCAGCGTCCAGCGGGCGGCCGATAGCCTGTCGATCACCCAGCCCGCGGTCTCCAAGACAGTCGCCGAACTCGAAGAGATTCTCGGCGTGAAGCTGTTCGAGCGCGGCCGCCACGGCGCCGTGCCGACCCGCGAGGGGCAACTCTTCATGCCGCACGCGAGCGCGTGCGTCAGCGCGCTGCGTCAGGGCGTCGATCTGCTGGCGCGCGCGGAAGGCGCGGCTGCGGCGACGCTGGAGGTCGGCATCCTGCCGACCGTCGCGGCGGCCTTGATCCCGCCGGTGCTCAAGCGCTTCGCGACGCTTTGGCCGCGCGTGATCGTGCGTCTTGCGACCGGCGCAAACCCGGAATTGCTCGAGCGCCTGAAAGCGGGCACGATCGAATTCGCGATTGGGCGCCTCGCCGATCCGGAGCGGATGGTCGGCCTCAGTTTCGAGCAGCTGTTCACCGAGCCGCTGATCGCAGTGGTGCGTGCCGGGCATCCGTTGGCGCAGGGGCCGGGTTTGCCCGCAACGTCGCTGAAGGATTTTCCGGTGGTGTTGCCGCCATTCGGCACGTTGATCCGGCAATCGGCCGATAGTCTTTTGAATGCCTGGGGCGTGCAGCCGCTATCGGCGTTCGTCGAAGTGTTGTCGGTGTCGACGGGCCGCGCGTTGACGCTCGAGAACGGCGCCGTGTGGTTCGTGCCGCTGAGCGCGGTGGAATACGAACTGGCGAACGGCATGCTGGTGCGTTTGCCGCTGCCGTTCGCGGGCACCGGCGAGCCGGTCGGTTTGATCCGGCGCTCGGATACGCAGCCGTCGCCGGTGGGACGGGCGTTTATCGAGGCGGTGCGCGAAGTCGCGCAACAGCGCATGGCGGCCGCTGCGGAGAAGCCTGTGCGCAAACGCAGCAGAAGCAAAGCATCGACGAGTTGATACAGGCTGCCCGAGTCGTTGCGCAGCCGTGCCGGACTGGCCGGAACAGTGGGCGTAGTGACAGCAGCGGGAAGCAGGGAGTGCGCCGCTGACGCCCGTATGAACCATCCAGTACAAAATGAAGGTTGCGAACGCCCTGCTACCAGGTGTACAAACACGGTGCAAAAGCCGTCGCGGGCCGCGTTTGCTGCGGCACATCACGCTGCCGGCGCCTCCCGGCGGGCCGTCGACGGTTGCATCGAACATCGGACACCCCCGGACCCAGCGCCGAAAGACTGTACAAGGAGATTGCCATGCCCAGCGACCTGCCCACTCCAGACGCCGCGCTGCGCGCCGTGTCGGCGCCTGAGCACAACCCGCTCGGCACCGCCGGCCTCGAATTCGTGGAGTTCGCCGCGCGCGACCCGCAGGCGCTCGGCGAGACGTTCGTGAAGCTCGGCTTCAAAGCGGTCGCGCGGCATATCAGCAAGGACGTCACGCTGTATCGACAGGGTGAGATGCAGTTCCTGATCAATGCGGAGCCCGATTCGTTCGCCGCGCGCTACGCCGAGGAATACGGCGCGGGAATCTGCGCGATCGGCATTCGCGTGGCCGACGCGCAGCGCGCTTTCGACCGGGCGATCGAACTCGGCGCGTGGGCGTTCGAAGGCGAGAAGATCGGCGTCGGCGAACTGCTGATCCCGGCGATCCAGGGCATCGGCGACTCGCACATCTATTTCGTCGACCGCTGGCGCGGACGCGGCGGGCAGCGCGGCGGCCTCGGCGATATTTCGATCTTCGACATCGACTTCCGGCCGATCGAAATCGACACGGCGCACGCCGACCTGAGCCATGAGGGGATCGGCCTCGTCGCGGTCGACCATCTGACGCAAACGGTCGGCGAGGGGCGAATGCAGGAGTGGCTCGACTTCTATCGCGACCTGCTCAACTTCCGCGAGATTCACGAACTGCACGCGAACTGGCATGTGTCGGCGGAGTCGCGCGTGATGGTGTCGCCGTGCGGCGCGATCCGCGTGCCGCTGTATGAAGAAGGCACGCGCCGCACCGACCTGATGCACGAGTACCTGCCGGACCATCCGGGCGAAGGCGTGCAGCATATCGCGCTCGCCACCGAGGATATCTTCGCGTGCGTCGAGCGCCTGCTCGCGAACGGCGTCGAATTCGTCGAGCCGCCGCCGCGCTATTACGATCAGCTCGACGCGCGTCTGCCGGGGCATGGGCTCGATGTCGAGCGGCTCAAGCGCACGCACGTTCTGGTGGACGGCGAGATCGGCTCCGACGGCGTGCCGCAGCTGTTTTTCCAGACCTTTGTGCGCCGCCGCAGCGGCGAGATTTTCTTCGAGATCGTGCAGCGCCAGGGGCATCACGGTTTCGGCGAAGGCAATCTTGCGGCTCTCGCGCAGGCACGTGGGGCCGGCGTCTGATCACACGCCCGATCAATCGGGATCAGGCGTACCCGCCAGCTCGGGATAGACCATGCGGTAGGCCGTAGCTTCCTGCAACAGCCATTCGCGGAAACTGGCGAGCGGCTTGCCGTGGCTCAGTTCGGTCGGATAGACGAGGTAGTACGCCGAATCCGTGACCGCCGGCGTATCGAGCGGGATCACGAGCCCAAGCTGTTCCAGCTGCGTATCGACGAAAAAGCGCGGCACCAGCGCGATGCCGAGCCCTGCCGCCGCAGCGCTGATCAACATCGTGTGGAGTTCGTAACGCACGCCCTGCATGGTCCGGTTGTCGTCGACATCCAGGTTCGCGAACCATGCGGCCCAGCCGTCGGGCCGGGTGGTGGAGTGCAGCAGCGGATAGTCGAGCAGTTCGGCCGCATGCTTCACACGCCGCGTCAGCAAACTCGCGGCGCACACCGGCACCACTTCCTCGCAAAACAGAAAATCCGCCGACGTGCCGGGCCAGGTCGGCCTGCCGTAGTGAATCGCCGCTTCGAAATGGGTATCGGCGAACGGGAACGTACCGGTGCGCACTCCCATATTCACGCGCACGTCCGGGTAGTGCGTATTGAATGCCGCGAGCCGCGGAATCAGCCATTGCGATGCGAACGTCGGCAGCACCGCCAACTCCAGATAACCGCCACCGCTGCCATGCGCGATGATCGACAGCGTGTCGCGGTCGAGGTGTTCCAGCGAGCGCCTGACCTGCGCGCTATAGACCTTGCCCGCCTTCGTCAGCACCACGCGCTGTTTGACACGCACAAATAGCCGCACGCCGAGGTTGCTTTCCAGCGTATTGATCTGCCGCGATACCGCGCTCTCGGTGAGGAACAGTTCGCGCGCCGCATGCGTGAAGCTTTCGTGTCGCGCGGCGGCTTCGAAAGCGAGCAGCGCTCCCATGTTGGGGATCTTGAACTTTCGCACGTTGATTCCAAAAAAGCATCAAGTGGCGATTTTATCTCGCTTTACGGCAGCCTTGCGGATTTTGAATAATCTCGCCTTCGAGATGCCGCGCCGCCTTTGCGTGCGCGCCGGCTGGTCACGTCGAGCGCAGCGGCACTCGCCCGAAACGCTGCGTGGAGAACCCCAAATGCGAAACACCAAGAATGCAAATGTCGAACAACTGCTGTTGAAATTGCTGGGTGCCGATAAGACCGCGCGCCTGTTCGCGACGCTGAATCATCCGCGTGTGCTGAACGAATGGGAAGACGGCAGCGTCACGCGCGCGGAACTCGCACAGGCGATGAATATGGCGCTCTTCGAAGACCTGCTCACTCGCTCGGCGAATGGCCGTCAGTACACCGAGGACACGATCGCCGCCGGTGGCAGCGTGTACTTCGACCACGGCGCGCTGCGCACGGTACGCTGGCCGCACAGCGGCGCGCTGCCGCCAGGCGAAGGCGCGTTCGCGCGCATTCTGCGGCCACTCGGCTTCAGCATCAACGGCCGCTATCCGCTCGACCGCCTCGGCATGACCGGCCGCGCGTGGGCGCATGACGATGCGCCCGATGAGATCGCGCAGTTCTTCGTCAGCGAGTTGCATCCGGAACGTTTCTCGGCGGCGTTTCAACAGGCTGTGACGAATGTGATCGGCGCGTCGCGCGATCCGCTGACGCCGCGAGCCGCCGGCCAGTTGTGGGAGCTCGAACGCGAGGGCGTGCTGCCGCTCGACGCGGCCCATGAATTGCTGCCGGTGATCGTCGGCGCGTTCGCGCGTCAGCACGACACGCCACGCGAAGCCGATTACGACGTATTGTTGAAGGAGTCGGCGGAAATGGCGTGGATCGCGACCGAAGGGAACGCGTTCAATCACGCCACCGATCGCGTCGATGACGTGTTCAAGCTGTCCGGCGACGAGAAGGCCAAGGGACGTCCGATGAAACCGGATGTCGAACGCTCGCGCTCGGGCCGCGTGTTCCAGACCGCGTATCGCGCAGACATTGTGCGGCGCGAATTAAGGGCGGCCGACGGCAGCATCGTGACGCGCGAGGTGCCGGGTTCGTTCTACGAGTTCATCACGCGCAAGCGCAGTTTCGACCAGGACGCGCGCCGCTGGGAAACGGACCTGCGTTTCGACGCGGGCAACGCGCAGGGCATCTTCAAGATGACCGCGAGCCAGGCGGCCTGAGCGAAAAACGCAAACATGGGCGGTCAGGCAAGCGATGTCGGAGACGAGGAGCGCAGTGGGAACGTCATTGGATGAAGAGCAGGGCGCGAGCGTGAATGCGTTGGACCAAGGGATGCCGCGCACGTCGAACGAGCCGCGCGGCGCCACACCTTTCACGGGCACCGCCGCCGTGATGCGGGCGCTCGAAAGCGATTTGCGCGGTCACGTGCGCGGCGAAGTGCGCTTCGATCAGGGATCCAAAGCATTGTATGCGTCGGACGCGTCGAACTATCGGCAAGTCCCGCTCGCCGTTGTCGTACCTGCGGATGTCGACGATCTGCTCGCCACGCTCGCCGCCTGCCGCCGCAACGACGTGCCGTTTCTCGCGCGCGGCGGGGGCACGTCGCAGAACGGCCAATGCGTGAATGTCGCGGTCGTGGCCGACGCGAGCAAGTACGTGAACCGCGTGGTGTCGGTCGATCCCGTCGCGCGCGTGGCGATCGTCGAACCGGGCGTGGTTTGCGACACGTTGCGCGACGCCGCCGAGCAGCACGGCCTGACGTTCGCCCCTGATCCGGCGACGCATAGCCGCTGCACGCTCGGCGGCATGATCGCCAACAATTCGTGCGGCGCGCATTCGGTGATGGCCGGCAAAACGGTTGAAAACGTCGAGGCGCTGGAGATCGCGACCTTCGACGGCGCGCGCTTCTGGGTCGGCCCTACCTCCGACGATGAACTCGCGCGCATCATCGCCGGAGGCGGTCACCAGGGCGAAATCTACGCTGCGCTCAAGCAATTGCGCGATACCTACGCCGATCAGATTCGTGCGAAATTCCCGCGCATCAAGCGGCGCGTGTCCGGGTTCAATCTCGATCAACTGCTGCCGGAAAACGGCTTTAACGTCGCGCGTGCGCTGGTCGGCACCGAAGGCACGTGCGCGGTGACGTTGCGGGCGAAAGTGCGTCTCGTGAAGAGCCCGGCCGAACGCGTGATCGTCGTGCTCGGCTTCACCGACATCTACACCGCGGCGGATGCCGTGCCGCATTTCATGCGCCGCGGGCCGATCGCGATCGAAGGGTTGGACCGCGCGATCATTCGCGGCTTGCAGGCGCGCGGACTGAAGAAGGACGAGATCGCGCTGCTGCCCGAAGGTGATGCGTGGGTCGTGCTCGAATTCGGCGCTGACACGCAGGACGCGGTGCTTCGCGACGCGCAGGCCGCGGCCGCGTATTTCTCGTCGGGCGAAGCGGGGCCCAACGTGTCGGCGGCGCTCGTCGAAGACTGCGCGTTGCAGGCGAAGGTGTGGTCGATCCGCGAGACGGGAGCGTCGGCGGTGGCGTTGTCCGTCGAGTCGGGCAAGCCCGATCCGGTGGTCGGCTGGGAAGACGCGGCGGTCGATCCGCTGCGCCTCGGCGATTATTTGCGCGCGTTCCAGGCGCTGGTGGATCGCTACGGCTACGAGACCTGCCTGTACGGCCATTTCGGCGACGGCTGCGTACACGCACGCATCACCTTCGATCTTCGCAGCGCGCAAGGCGTGTCGACGTGGCGCAAGTTTCTGCGCGAGGCGGCGGAGCTGGTGGTCGAATTCGGCGGTTCGCTGTCGGGCGAACACGGCGACGGCCAGGCCAAGGCCGAGTTTCTGCCGATCATGTACGGCCCCGAATTGATGCGGGCGATGGAACAGTTCAAGGCGATCTGGGACCCGACCAATCGCCTGAATCCGGGCAAGGTGGTGCGCGCGTATCGCGCCGACGAGAACCTGCGGATGGGCCCGGCCTACAAGCCGGTGACGCTGCAAACCAGACTCACGTTCGCGAGTCGCGAAGGCGACGGCTTGCAGCGCGAGATCGAGCGATGCATCGGCATGGGCAAGTGCCGCTCGCTAACGGGCGGCACGATGTGCCCGAGCTATCGCGCGACGCGTGAAGAGAAGTATTCGACGCGCGGCCGCGCGCATCTGTTCTGGGAAATGCTGCAGGGCGACGTGATTGCCGATGGCTGGCAAAGCCGCGAAGTGAAAGAGGCGCTCGATACCTGCCTCGCGTGCAAGGGCTGCAAGTCCGATTGCCCGACGCATACGGATATGGCCTCATACAAAGCGGAATTTCTTTCGCATTACTACGAGACGCATCGCCGGCCGCGTCAGGCGCTGTTCATGGGGCGGATCGGCGAATGGGCGCCGTGGGCGGCGCGCTTTTCACGTGTCACCAATTTCATGACGGCGGCGCCGGGACTGGCTACGGTAGGCAAGTGGATCGCCGGTGTGGCGCAGGCGCGTGTATTGCCGAAGTTCGCGGAGTCCACGTACAGACAGATTGCGCGCCGTTCACCGCAAACGGCGCATGGCAATGGCGATTGCGTGAAGAAAGTGGTCCTCTGGGTGGATACTTTCAACGATCACTTCACCCCCGAAATCGCGCAAGCCGCCGCCGATGTGCTCACGCAACTGGGCTGGCACGTCGTGTTGCCGAAGAACCGTTTGTGTTGCGGTCGTCCGCTATATGACTACGGTTTGCTCGAACGTGCGCGCGAACTGCTCACGCAAATTCTCGACGACCTCGCCGACGATATCGCCGCAGGCGTGCCGCTAGTCGGTTTGGAACCCGGTTGCTTGTCAGTGTTCAAGGACGAACTGCTGAAGCAACTGCCGGGTCATCCATTAGCGAAACAACTGTCCGCGCAAACGTTCCTGTTCTCCGACTTCGTCGCGCGTCAGCCGTTCGACTGGCCGACGCTTGCCGCCGATGTGATCGTCCACGGGCATTGCCACCAGAAGGCATTGTTCGGCATGCAAGGCGATAGCGTGCTGCTGAACAAGCTCGGCGTGAAGTGGAAGCTGCTCGATGTCGGATGTTGCGGCATGGCGGGATCGTTCGGCTTCAACGCGGAACACCACGCGCTGTCGCTGAAGATCGGCGAAGACAAGCTGTTTCCGGCGGTACGTGAAGCGACTGCGGCGAATGCGGAGACGATCGTGCTGACGAACGGCTTCAGTTGCCGCGAGCAGATCGAGCAGGGGACGGGACGTCATGCGATGCATATCGCGCAACTGGCGCAGCGGGCGTTGGCGCGGAGATAAGCTTTACCGCGCGACGCACCCGAGGCAAGCGCGCCCCGACACCCCGCGCGCTCTGTTATTTCTTCGCCGCTTCGCCGATTGTCGGCGCTTGCGCAAGGTCCGCGCTAGTCGCCATCCACAACACTTCCGCGTCTTCTTCGCTAGTGGAGACCGCGGCGTGGCCGGTGCGGCTGTCGAAGTACAGACTGTCGCCGGCGTTCAGATGCGTCGGCGCATACAACTCCGAATACAGGCACACGCTGCCGCTGATCACGTAGAGGAATTCTTCGCCTTCGTGGCGGCCCCAGTCGTCGAATGCGTCGAGCGTATGCGCGGAGATGCGGATGCGAAACGGCAACATCGCCTTGTGCGCGAGGTCGGTGGCGAGCAACTCCATCTGGTAGCCGCGATACGCGTGGCGCTGGCCTTCGTTTTTGCGGGTCAGCGCGCGGCGCCCGCTCGCGCTCACCTTCGGCGTGGAGCCGAACAGTTCGCCGATTTCGATCTTCAGCCCGAGGACGATTTTTTGCAGCACATCGAAAGTGGGGGACATCAGGCCGTTTTCGACTTTGGATAGCGTCGAGCGGGAGACGCCGCACAGGCGGCTTGCGGTCTCCAGCGTCAGGTCCTGCGCCTGACGGGTGGCGCGGACACGGCGGCCGAGGTCGGTGGTTGACGGGTCGGCGGGTTTGCTGAGATGGGTGTCCATGGGGTTTGCTGCTTTTTCGGGTACGCGCTTTACGGTGGCGAGTTGTGTTTCCGATAATAACATTTGGCGCGACGGCCGGATTTACAGCAGCGGATGGTGCGGGTAGCGCGGGGTGGAGAAAGCGGCGGGCACGCCCGCTCGCTTTTCTCATCGGAAACCCCGACATGGGACGAGACCCTGCGAGCCGCTACCCGACAGCCGCAACGCAATCGATTTCAATGTCGAAATGAACGGGCCAGGCGGGCACGTTCACGAAGATCCGCGCAGGTGGATCGACTGGAAAATAACGTTTGTAGACCGTGTTGACCGCAGCGAACTTCTCGACCGACGTGCAGTAGACGTTGCACTTGAGCACCTGCTCCAACGATGACCCGGCCGTTTCCAGGCACAGCTTCATCTGCTCCAGAACCAGTTCGGTCTGACGCTCGATCGGCGCGTCGATGACCTCGCCCGTCGCAGGATCGAAGGGCGGAAAGCCTGAAACATAAACCGTGTCGCCGTGGCGCGTCACTGCCGAAGTGGGCGCTTTCCAGTTATCAAGGTAGGTCGACAGCGGTTCCACACGAATGATTTCACGAGCCATGCTTGTCTCCATCTAAATCATCAGAAAGGGCTTGCGCGGGCCGGGCTCTTGTTCTCACGCACCATTGCGGAAAAGCTCGTTGAGTTGCGCGCCGGAAGCCGCGCCCGCAAAGCCGTCGAAGCGCCCCTCGGTCAGCGCCTGCGCGGCCTGCATGAAGCCGCCCCATGCCGCGCGGGCCAGCGCACCGCCGACACTGATACGCCGCACGCCGAGCGCGGCGACGTCCTGCAACGTGAGCGCCGACGTGGAGCCGATCAACAGGTTGACGGGCTTTGGCGCCACGGCGGCGACCACGGCCTCGATCTGCTCGCGCGTCTCAATGCCCGGCGCGTACAGGCAATCGGCGCCGGCCGCGGCATAGGCCTTCAGGCGCGCGATCGAGTCATCGAGATCGGGCTTGCCGGCGAAGAAATTCTCCGCCCGGCCGATCAGCAAGGTCTCGCCACCCGTTTCATCGATCGCCCGGCGTGCTGCGCTGAGCCTTTGAACGGCGACATCGATCGGGAACAGCGCGCCGGCGGGGTCGCCCGTGGAGTCTTCGATCGACAGGCCCGCAACGCCGGTTGCGACGGCCAGCTTCACGCTTTCGGCCACGCCTGCGGGGTCGTGGCCGAAGCCGTTCTCGAAGTCGGCGTTCACCGGCAGATCGGTCGCTTCGACGATATCGCGCAGGTGCGCGAGGATCGCCTCGCGAGGCAGCGTGTTGTCGGCGTGGCCGGTGGACCACGCAAAACCCGAACTCGTGGTGGCGAGCGCCTGGAAGCCGAGGGTTTGCAGATAGCGGGCGCTCCCAGCATCCCACGGATTGGGCAGCACGAAGCAGCCGGACGTGTGCATCGCGCGGAAGGCGGCGCGCTTTTCAGCGATGGTGCGGGGCATGGCGTGTCTCCTGGAAATGAGGGAGCCGAGGCTCCCATGTGGATCAGGCAACTTCGGGATCGACTACTGGAAAGTCTATTTCCGTATCGAACGCATTGTTGACGAAATTCGTCAGCATGTACTGTGCGCTCAATGCGATGATCTCGACGATGTTCGCATCGCTGAAGCCCGCCGCGCGCACTTTTTCCAGATCGGCTTCGGAAATCTTGCCGCGCGTTTCCATCAGCGTGCGGGCAAACGCGACCGCTGCGGCGGTGGGCGGGTTGTCCGCTTGCCCGAGCCGGTTGCGGCGTATTTCGTCATCCGCGATATGCGCGAAGTTGCCGGCGACATATGTGTGGGCGGACAAACAATACTGGCAGCCGTTCACCTGCGAGACAGCGAGTGCGATACCGTCGCGGGTCTTCGCGTCGAACGTCTTCGTCAATGCGGCTTGCAGGCCGGCCCAGCCGTTCAATGCGTGCGGGCTCAGGGCCATGATACGGAACAGGTTCGGCGTCATCTTCAACTGCCTGGTGAGTGCGTCGAGGACGGGTCGCGATGCTTCGGGCGTCTGGTCGATGGTCGGAATTGCGATGCGTGACATGGTGATCTCCTGATCGGTTGAGAGGATGCATTCGGCGTTTGCATGCAGAGGCTGCACTGAGCGGCTGCGTTCCTGCATGAGGATGAAGTCTAGGTTCGGTGGCTTTGCTCGGGGTCCGCGAAACGATCGGAAAAGTCCAGCCACGAATGTCGAAGGTCAAATGAAAATCGGCGCCTTGCGCCGACATGAATCTGTCGATGCAAGGCGCCGAAGAAAAGCGCGCTGAAGGGTGCTAGATCATGATCATGTGCGACGCGCACGCGTTCGCGCGGTGTTGCGCGCCTTGCTGCCTTCTATCGCCATCAACGCGGCCTTGGTATGCAGGCCGCCGGCAAAGCCGGTCAGGTCGCCCGAGGAGCCGATCACGCGATGACAAGGCGCGACGATCGATAACGGATTGCGTCCGTTCGCCGCGCCGACGGCCCGCGTGGCGCGGCTGTTGCCGATCTGCGTTGCGATATCGCGGTAACTGCGCGTTTCCCCAAAGGGAATGGTGAGCAAGGCATTCCAGACTTTCTTCTGGAACTCGGTGCCGACGAACTCCGTGTCCAGCTCGAAGCGCGTGCGTGTGCCCGCGAAGTACTCGTTCAACTGGCGCGCGGTTTCCACGAGTACGGGGTTGTCGCCGGCCTCGTGCATGTCGCCGAGCTTCACCCGATTGGGCCGATCGTTCTCCCAAAGAATCGCGACCAGCTTGTCATGCGACGCAACCAGCTTGAGCTTGCCCACCGGCGACGCGATCACCTTGAATTCGTAAGCCATTCTGTCTCTCCATCCGGTTTGATCCGTGAAAGAAGAATAGGGCGGATGACTTTGCGGAGGGTCCGCCGGAGCGTGCGGATCGTCCTTGAATCAGGCAGGGCCAGTGTCGGTGCGATAGTCGGCGGGGCTCGTGCCATAGACCTCGCGGAACGCTCGCACGAACGTGCCACGGCTCGTATAGCCGGCGTTGCGGGCCACCTGGTCGAGCGCCACGTCGCCGGTGCGCAGTTGCGCCGCGGCCTGCCGCATGCGGATGTCGCGCAACACCTGCATCGGCGACTGGCCGAGCGCTTCGGAAAAGCGCGCCATGAACGCGGAGCGGCTCAGGAACGCGGTCCCGGCGAGGCTCGCGACCGTATGTGGCGCGGCTGGGCGCGCGACCATATCGGCAAAGGCTCGCGCGATCTGCGGGTCGCCGAGCAGCGCGAAGCGTTCCATCCACAGCGCGTTGGATTTCAGCGAGCGACGCACGAGAGCCACGATGGCCTGTTTCAGAAGCGCGCCGGACATCGCGCCCGCGCCGACTTCCTGCGCGCTCAGTTCGTCGAATGCCGAGCGCAGATAGACATCGAGCCGGTCCGACACATCGAACTGTTCGACGATCGGCGTCGACAGCGTCTGGAACAGATTGATCGACGCGCCATACGTCGCGCTGAAGTAGCCGCAGATCATCACGGTCATCGGCTCCTCGTTGCCGGCGCGGAAGCGGTTGACGGAATCGACGATCTTCTTGTGCTCGCTGCCGAGAATGGTGGTCGGCGCAATGCCCGCGTGAGGGCTGGGCACTTCGAGCCGCAGGGGATGACGCGGCGGCACGATCAGCAGCGTGTGCGGCGCGAGTTCGACCGGCTGCGCGCCTTCGATATGCAGTCTGCCGGTGCCGGAAAGAATGTAGTGAATTCCCGGCGCCGCGTTGCCGTCGAGTTCGAGAATGAACCCCGGACTGACGAGGCATTCTGACAGACTGAGGACCTGGATCTCGAGCAGCGTCATCAGCTCGTTGAGGTCCTTTTGAGCGATGCGGGAGGTGTTGGGGGTGGGCACGGGTTGCGTATTCGAGTATGGGCGATGCTTGGGGCGAGTCGGTGAATTACGTCTGCCGTATTTTGTCACTTTTGACGCAGCATGAGATATCCCGCGCCGGCAAGGGAACTTGCGAGGCGCGAGTAGCAGACGTATTGCGTGATGGCTGAATTGGGAAAGCAGGAAGGGGTCAATGCTGCGGCAAGCGGGCCGCGAACTTATTCAAACGTTTTTCCGACGGGCGAAGCGCAACAGTCATACTTCGCTCAACACACAAAAAAACGAGCACATGCGTTGCCACGCATGTGCTCGACCACACCACGTAACAACGGCCAGTTATTGCCCCGTATTCGCCCCAGCCGCACTCCCACCCGCTTGCGATGACCCCGTTGGCGTCGTCCCATATCCGGTGGTATCGGCCTGCGCAGTCGCGTTCTGCGCGGCGACGCGCGCTTCGGCAGCCTGGATGTCAGCGGGGTAAGTGGCGTCGGTAGACTTGGCCGGGTTATACCCCGCCTGCTCGATTTGCTGCAATTGAGCCTTGACCTCCGCACGCGTGAGCGGTTGCTCGGTTTGTGCGAACGACGCCACCGGCGCGGCAAGAACAAGCGCCAGCGCCACTGTCTTGATGAGTAATTTCATGATGCTTCCCTCCGAGATTGTCAGATCCGGCACCGCAATCTCCGGCACCCATTGAAGGAGTCTAGGAAGCGATTAATCCAGGGGAAACCGCCCAGGCGTTAATTCAGTATTGCAGCAAACAATAAGTCGGCGTCATGTAATGTTGTTTGCAAGGATCGTGTCAAACACCCTTGCGCACGTCGACCCGATAAACCGTCACTTGCCGGTATGTATCGCCGGGCCGCAAGATGACCTCGTCCTGCCCGGCCATATTGACCTGGTTCGGAAAGCCGCCTGCTTCCAGACACAAGCCCGCATACCGTTGATACCTGACGCCGCCGCGTCCCGAGTCGCCATTCAGGAAGTTGCCGGTATAGAACTGTAAGCCGCGCTGATCGGTCGACACGGTCAGTTCGCGGCCGCTGCCGGGGTCGTATGCGCAGGCGACCTGGCGCAGCGGCGGCGCGCCTTCACTCGCGCCGTCGCCGGCTGCATCGCGCAGCACGTAGCAATGATCGAAACCCCCAGCCCGCGCCAGTTGCGTGTGCGGCCAGTCCAGCCGCGCGCCGATCGGTGCGCTCTGGCGGAAGTCGAACGCATTGCCCGCGACCTCGGCCAGCTCGCACGGAATCATCGCGGCGTCGACTTCGAAGAACTGCTCGGCGTCGATCGACAACATATGGCCGCGAATGTCGGTGCCCTTCCGGCCCGTTAGATTGAAGTATGGGTGGCTCGTCAGATTGAGCGGCGTTGCCGCATCGGCGATCGCTTCGTACTCGATGGTCAATGTGCCGTCGTCGCCGAGCGAATAGCGCACTTGCGTGGTCACGTTGCCCGGAAAACCGGCGTCTCCCTCGGGCGACTCCAGACGCATCAGCAACGCGCCGTTGTCCTCGCTCACGTCCCACAGCGCGCGATGAAAACCCACGGTGCCGCCGTGCAGCAGGTTCGCGCCTTCGTTGCGGTCGAGCGTGTACTCGATACCGTCGAGCGTGAAGCGCGCATTGGCGATGCGGTTCGCCCAGCGGCCGATCAGGCCTCCCATGTAAGTGGTCGCCGCCACGTATTCGGCGGGCGTGTCATGGCCGAGCAGGATGTCGCCGAGGCGACCGGCGCGATCCGGCGCGTGCCACGAGACCAGCGTCGCGCCGAGGTCGCTGATGGCGACCTTCATGCCGTGCGCGTTGCGCAGCGTGTAAAGCCGGACGCGATCGCCGCCGTGCAATGTGCCCCACGCCTCAGAAGAAAGTTGTGCGATGCTGATCATGTCGTCGGTGGAAGGAAAAGAGAAAAGGCATGTTCAGCCGGGCGCTGTCGTCGGATTCGCGCGCTCCTGGTATTCGCGCGGCGTACAGCCGAGTTCACGGCGAAAGACCGCGTACATGTATTGCAACGACGTGAAGCCGCAACGAATCGCCACTTCCGCGCTCGACGCATCGCGTTTGGCCAGCAGCGCCTTCGCGACATCGAGCTTATGGCGCAGAATTTCCTGGTGCACGGTGCACTGCCGTTCGCGCCGGAAGTACTCTTCGAGCGACGAGCGCGATACGCCCACATAGTCGGCCACCTGCTCGGTGCGAATCCCCTGGCACGCGTACTGACGGATGAAGTGCCGCGCGCGCATCACATACGGACTCGCGAGCGGTTGATGCCGGGTCGATTCGAGCACGTTGATGCCGACCGGCGGCACGAGAATGCGCCGCCCCGGAAAACGTGCGCCGTGCAGCATCTGATGCAAAACGTGCGCGGCGGTGCGACCCATTTCCTCGGTGCCCTGAATCACCGACGAAAGCGGAATGCGCGTCAACGTGCGCGTTAGCGGGTCGTTGTCGATACCGATAATCGCGACTTCCTCGGGCACCGGAATGCCCGCGATCAGACACGCCTGCAACAGATGCCGCGCCCGCGCATCGGTCACGGCGATGATGCCGACCGGCTTCGGCAGTTGCCGCAGCCAGGCGGTGAGTTGCTCGGTCGCCTGGTTCCATGACGGCGCGCTGGTCGACAGGCCGCGATAGATCTCGCTGTCGATCTGCGCGTCGCTGCGTCCATCGGCGCGGCGCAAATGGGCGAACGCGAGTTCGCGCTGCTGCGCCCAGCGGTTTTCCTGCGCCTGCGGCAGGCTATACGACGCGAAGTGTTCGAGGCCCGCGCCGATCAGATGCGTGTAGGCGAGCGACACGAGCTTGCTGTTGTCGGTCGCGATATAGGGTAAGTCCGGAGGGTAGTGCGCCGGGTCTTCGAACGACGACCCGACCGCGACCACCGGCAACGGACAGTCGCGCAGCGCTTCACCCACAGCGGGGTCGTCGAAGTCCGCGATGATGCCGTCGCCGTCGAAGCGCTCGATGCCGGTCAGCCGGCAGCGGAAATCTTCTTCGAGGAAGAGATCCCACGCGACTCGGGTGGACAGCAGGTAATTGCCGATGCCGGTGATGATCTCGCGGTCGTAAACCTTGTTCGCATTGAACAGCAGTGCGATCCGATGGGTCGTCTGGGGTGTTTGCGGACGGAGCATGACGGTGAGTGGCGTGCGGATCGTGGGACCCAACGCGCCTTTGTCTCCTGTTTAGTGGCCGCTTAACGCGGCGCCATTTTTAAGCGTCTGGTTATTCTAGGCCCCGAATCGGGCGCCGGTGCGAAACAAACACACGGGCGGTAAGAAACATCAAGCGAGCTGCGCAATTTCGCAATTGCCGATGCTCCCCGCAAGCGGCAGCATGGCGACACCTTGTAGACCGGCGTGACGAAGCGGCACGAGTTGCGGTGCAACATACACTGGAGACGCTGATGTCTTACTTCGAACACATTCCCGAGATCCACTATGAAGGCCCGCAATCGGACAACCCGCTTGCGTACCGTCATTACGACAAAAGCAAACGGGTACTCGGCAAGACACTCGAAGAACATCTGCGCCTTGCGGTGTGCTACTGGCATACGTTCGTGTGGCCGGGCGTCGACATTTTCGGGCAAGGAACCTTCAAGCGTCCGTGGCAGCAGGCCGGCGACGCGATGGAGCGAGCGCTGCAAAAAGCCGATGCGGCATTCGAATTCTTCTCGAAGCTCGGCACGCCGTACTACACGTTTCACGACACCGACGTCGCGCCCGAAGGCGCGAGTCTGAAGGAATACAGCGAGAACTTCCCGCGCGTCGCCGACTATCTGGCGCGCAAGCAGCAGGACAGCGGCATCAAGCTGCTATGGGGCACGGCCAACCTGTTCTCGCATCCGCGTTACGCGGCGGGCGCCGCGACCAGCCCCGATCCGGAGATCTTCGCGTTTGCCGCGACCCAAGTGCGCCACGCGCTCGACGCGACGCAACGGCTCGGCGGTGAAAACTATGTGCTGTGGGGCGGGCGCGAAGGTTATGACACGCTGCTCAACACCGACCTCGTGCGCGAACGCGAACAGCTCGCGCGCTTCCTGCACATGGTGGTCGATCACGCGCACAAGATCGGCTTCAAGGGCTCGCTGCTAATCGAGCCGAAGCCGCAGGAGCCGACCAAGCATCAATACGACTACGACGTCGCGACCGTACACGGCTTCCTGCTGCAGTACGGGCTGGAGAAAGACATCCGCGTGAACATCGAGGCCAATCACGCGACGCTCGCGGGCCACTCTTTTCATCACGAGATCGCGACAGCTTACGCGCTGGGTATCTTCGGCAGCGTCGACGCGAATCGCGGCGATCCGCAAAACGGCTGGGACACTGACCAGTTTCCGAATAGCGTCGAAGAACTGACGCTGGCCTTCTACGAGATTCTCAAGCACGGCGGCTTCACGACGGGCGGCATGAACTTCGATTCGAAAGTGCGACGCCAAAGCGTCGATCCGCAAGATCTGTTCTACGGCCACATCGGCGCGATCGACAATCTCGCGCTGGCCGTCGAGCGCGCGGCGGTGCTGGTCGAAAACGATCGTCTCGAACAGTTCAAGCGTCAGCGCTACGCGGGCTGGAACGCGGAGTTCGGCCGCAAGATTCTTTCCGGCGACTACTCGCTGTCGACCCTCGCGACGGATGCACTGGCGCGAGGCCTCAACCCGCAGCATGCGAGCGGTCAGCAGGAGAGGATGGAGAACATCGTCAATCAGGCGATTTATAGCGGAAGCTGAAAGGCATCCGGCGTATGCAATAGAAACACAAAGCATCACATAAGGATCGCGCGGCCACGTCGACCGCGCGAAGGGGAAGCTTTGGCTTGTCGCTTGACCGGTCCTGTCGCTCGCAGCGCAGGCCGAACAATCCGGTATTCCGGCTATTACAACGAAACCATCTTTCATGGGACCGGAGTAAGTGCTGAAGCACTAACTAGTACAACGAAACCATCTTTCACGGGACCGGAGTAAGTGCTGAAGCACTAACTCCGGTCGACAAAGGAGACAGACATGCAATTCAAAACGCGTCGTAACGTACTGAGTTCCCTCGTGTGCGGAGCGGTACTCGCCAGCCTTTCCCTTGCCGCGCCGCTCGCGCATGCCAGCAAGGATCACCCGGAAATCGGCTTCTGTATCGACGATCTGCGCGTCGAGCGCTGGTCGCGCGATCGTGACTATTTCGTCGCCGCAGCGGAAAAGCTGGGCGCGAAAGTGTCGGTGCAATCGGCCGACGCGAGCGAGGAGCGGCAAATCTCGCAGATCGAAAACCTGATCTCGCGCGGTGTGGACGTGATCGTGATCGTGCCGTTCAATTCGAAGACGCTCGGCAACGTGGTCGCCGAAGCGAAGAAAGCGGGCATCAAGGTGGTCTCGTATGACCGTCTGATTCTCGATGCCGACGTCGACGGCTATATCTCGTTCGACAACGAGAAGGTCGGCGAACTGCAGGCACAAGGCGTCTACAACGCGCAGCCCAAGGGCAACTACTTCCTGCTCGGCGGCGCGCCGACCGACAACAACGCGAAGATGCTGCGCGAAGGCCAGCTCAAGGTGCTCAAGCCCGCCATGGACAAGGGCGACATCAAGGTGGTCGGCCAGCAGTGGGTGCCTGAGTGGAGCGCGTCGACGGCGCTTCGCATCGTCGAAGACGCGCTGACCGCGAACAACAACAAGATCGACGCGATCGTCGCATCGAACGACGGCACCGCGGGCGGCGCGATCCAGGCGCTGGCCGCGCAGCACATGGCGGGCAAGGTGCCGGTGTCGGGCCAGGACGCGGACCTCGCGGCGGTCAAGCGCGTGATCGCCGGCACGCAAACCATGACTGTGTACAAGCCGCTGAAGCTGATTGCGGGCGAAGCGGCGAAACTCTCGGTCGCGCTGGCGAAGGGCGAGAAGCCCGCGTACAACGCGCAGTACGACAACGGCAAGAAGAAGGTCGACACGGTGCTGCTGCAACCCACGTTGCTCACCAAGAGCAATGTCGATGTGGTCGTCAAGGACGGCTTCTATACCCAGGCCCAGCTCGCGAGCCAATGAGCGTAACGCGCGCGCGGCGCAGCCCGGTGCGTGCGATGCGCATCGAGGCCGCCGTGCGCCTTGCAGCGAGGCATAGCGAATGACGCAACCTCTACTGACGATGCGCGGCATCGTCAAGGCGTTTTCCGGCGTGAAGGCGCTCGACGGCATCGACCTGACGGTCTCGCCGGGCGAGTGCGTCGGTTTGTGCGGCGAGAACGGCGCGGGCAAATCGACACTGATGAAAGTGCTTTCAGGCGTGTATCCGCACGGTACCTGGGATGGCGAAATAATCTGGGAAGGCACGCCGCTGAAGGCCGCCAACGTGCGTGACACCGAACGCGCCGGCATCATCATCATTCACCAGGAGTTGATGCTGGTGCCGGAGTTGTCGGTGGCGGAGAACATCTTTCTCGGCAACGAGATCACGCTGCCCGGCGGCCGCATGAACTACGCCGCGATGTACCAGCGCGCCGACGAATTGCTGCGCGAGCTCGGCATCAGCGGCATCAATGCCGCGCAGCCGGTGATGAACTATGGCGGCGGCCATCAGCAGTTGATCGAGATCGCCAAGGCGCTGAACAAGCGTGCGAAGCTGCTGATTCTCGATGAGCCTTCGTCGTCGCTGACCACGTCGGAAATCAGCATCCTGCTCGACATCGTGCGTGATCTGAAGCGGCGCGGCATCGCCTGCGTGTACATCTCGCACAAGCTCGACGAGGTTGCGGCGGTATGCGACACGATCAGCGTGATTCGCGACGGCCGTCACGTCGCGACGGAGCCGATGCACGCGCTCACCACCGATCGCATCATCTCGCTGATGGTGGGCCGCGAGATCAAGAACCTGTTTCCGCGCGAGCCGCATCCGATCGGCGACGTGATCTTCGAAGCCCGTCACGTCACCTGTTTCGATGTCACCAACCCGCGCCGCAAGCGCGTGAACGATGTGTCGTTCGCGTTGCGGCATGGCGAGATTCTCGGCGTGGCCGGGCTGGTGGGCGCGGGCCGCACGGAGTTGATGCAGGCGATCTTCGGCGCGTATCCTGGCGTGAGCGACGCGACCGTGCTGCTGGACGGCAGGCCGCTCAAGATTCGCGCGCCCATCGACGCGATTCGCGCAGGCATCGCGATGGTGCCGGAGGATCGCAAGCGCCACGGCATCGTGCCGGGCATGAGCGTCGGTCACAACATCACGCTCGCGGTGCTGGAGCGATTCGCATCCGGTGGACGGATCGACTCGGCCGCCGAACTCGACACGATCCACACGGAGATGAAGCGGCTTTCAGTGCGCGCCGCGCATCCGATGCTGTCGATCGCGAGCCTGTCGGGCGGCAATCAGCAGAAAGCCGTGCTGACGCGCATGCTGCTCACCAATCCGAAAGTGCTGATCCTCGACGAACCGACGCGCGGCGTCGATGTCGGCGCGAAGTACGAAATCTACAAGCTGATTTTCCAATTGGCGCAGCGGGGCATGTCGATCGTGATGGTGTCGTCCGAATTGCCCGAGGTGCTCGGCATCAGCGATCGCGTGCTGGTGATCGGCGAAGGCGAGTTGCGCGGCGACTTCGTCAACGACGGTCTCACGCAGGAGGACATCGGTCTCACGCAGGAGGACATCCTCAGCGCCGCGATCCGTCCCGTGCAGCGATTAAAGAACCCTACCGCAGCGAGTGCAGCATGACGCCCGACGTTACTTCCCAACGCGCCGACAACACCGTGCCGCGAGGCGCGTTCGGCGGTCCGCAGCGTATTCAGCAACTGTTCGCGCGCTACAAGATCCTCGCGTTGCTGATTGCCGTGGCCGCGATCTGGATTTTCTTTTCCTTGCTCACGCACGGCGCGTTCGTCACGCCGCGCAATCTGTCGAACCTGCTGCGGCAAATGTCGATCACCGGCATGCTCGCATGCGGGATGGTGTTCGTGATCATCGCCGGTGAAATCGATCTGTCAGTCGGTTCGCTGCTCGGATTGCTCGGCGGCGTGGCGGCGATACTCGACGTCAACCGGCACTGGCCGATCGGCGTCACCGTGCCGGTGGTGATGCTGCTCGGCTTGCTCGTCGGCATGTTCAACGGCTGGTGGTCGACCTACCGGCGCGTGCCTTCGTTCATCGTCGGCCTCGGCGGGATGCTCGCGTATCGCGGCATTCTGCTCGGCGTGACCGGTGGCTCGACGATCGCGCCGGTGTCGGACAGTTTCGTGTTCGTCGGCCAGGGGTATCTGCCACGGCTCGCGGGCGACACGCTCGCGGTCGTGCTGTTCCTGCTGCTCGCGTTTCTGACGATCCGGCAACGCGCGAATCGCCAGCGTTATCAGTTGCGGGTGGTGCCGTTCTGGCAGGACGTGGCGAAGGTGGTCGGCGCGGGTGCGATTCTGGCTGGCTTCGTCGCCACGCTGGATCGTTACGGCGGCATTCCGGTTCCGGTTCTGCTGCTGCTTGCGCTGCTCGGCATCTTCACGTGGATCGCGACACAGACCGTGTTCGGGCGGCGCATCTATGCGGTCGGCTCGAACCTCGAAGCGACGCGCCTCTCCGGCGTCAACACCAACCGCGTGAAGCTGGCGATCTTCGCGCTGATGGGGCTGATGTGCGCGTTCGCCGGGATCGTCAACACGGCGCGGCTCGCAGCCGGCTCGCCGTCAGCGGGCTCGATGGGCGAACTCGATGCGATCGCCGCGTGCTTTATCGGCGGCACGTCGATGCGCGGCGGCTCCGGCACCGTGTACGGCGCATTGATCGGCGCGCTAGTGATGGCGAGCCTCGATAACGGCATGTCGATGCTCGATGTCGATGCCTACTGGCAGATGATCGTGAAGGGCAGCATTCTCGTGCTGGCGGTGTGGATCGATGTCGTGTCGGGATCGAACCGGCGATGAGGTGAGACGCGAGTCCATTTTCAACGTGCGGTCGCGCCGGGCTGTCGCCCGGTTGCACCGCACCGAACCGCCTCGAAGGGCTCCTCGCCGTTCCACGCATTTAATGAAACACCCCACGATTTCCCTCATCTCGTAGTGATCGCCTGATTTCCCCGCCCCGCGCCCGCCTCACCTGAGCAGACGAATTTAAGTCTCCCGTCTGCTCCTCCGTCTTATTACTATTCCGCAACAACACGCCAGGCGCCCCACGCGCTTTCGCAGCTTCCTTTGGTCATCATCGCGCAAGCTGATCGAGCCATGTCATGTTAAAGCGCAGAACCTTCCTGCTCGGCGGCGCCAGCGCGGTGGGCGCATTGCTGGTCGGCTGGTCGGTATTGCCGCCGCGGCAGCGCCTGACTACGTCGACGCCGCTGCCGGCGGAAGGCTCGCAAGTCGCGCTCAACGGCTGGGTCAAGATCGCCGCCGACAACAGCGTGACGATCATCATGTGCAAGGCGGAGATGGGCCAGGGCATCCACACCGGCCTTGCGATGCTGCTCGCCGAGGAACTCGACGCCGACTGGTCGCAGGTGCGGGTGGAAGAAGCGCCGATCGACAAGATCTACAACAGCATGCAGAACGTCATCGACGATCTGCCGTTTCGTCCCGACGACGACAGCGTCGTGAAACGCACCACAGTCTGGTTCACGCGCAAACTGGTGCGCGAGGGCGGCACGATGATGACGGGCGGTTCATCGAGCATCAACGATCTGTGGACGCCGATGCGAGAAGCCGGCGCCTCGGCGCGCGCGATGCTGATCGGCGCGGCGGCTTCGCAATGGAACGTGCCGCCCGGCGAATGCCGCGCTGCAAGCGCCCACGTGCTGCACGGGTCGGGCCATAAGGCGAGCTTCGGCGAACTGTCGTCGCTGGCCGCGCAGCAGGCGCTGCCGCGCAAGGTCACGCTGAAAAATCCCGCCGACTTCAAACTGATCGGCCAACCGGTGCGGCGTATCGAAGCCGCGTCGAAGATCAACGGCACGGCGCGCTTCGGCATTGACGCGCTTCCCGATGGCCTGCTGTACGCCAGCGTCGTGATGTGCCCGACGCTCGGCGGTACGGTTGCGCATTTCGACGCGACGCCCGCGCAAAAAATGCCGGGCTTCATCAAGGCGTTCGCGGTCGCGCCGTATGGCGGCGGCACCGGCGGCGTCGCCGTGATCGCGGAGAATCCGTTTCGCGCGATGAACGCGGCCAGCGCGATCGGCGCGACCGGCGTGACCTGGCAGGACGGCGCCGCTGCGACGCTGTCGAGCGCGGACACGCAGGCGCGCCTCGCGCGGGCGCTCGACGACAGCGACGGTTACGCGTACTTTCATCGCGGCGATGTCGACGCCGCGATGATCGGCGCGAAGCACACCGTCTGCGCCGAGTACTACGCGCCGTATCTCGCGCATGGCGCGGTCGAGCCGGTCAACTGCACCGTGCAGGTCGCGGACGGCTCGGCCACCGTGTGGGTCTCGACGCAGATGCCGGCGCTCGCGCGGGCGCACGTCGCCAAAGTGCTGGACCTCGACGCGGACAAGGTCGACGTGCAGACGCAATTACTCGGCGGCGCGTTCGGGCGGCGGCTCGAACTCGACTTCATCGCGCAGGCCGCGGCAATTGCGCGCGAGGGGGGCGGGCGTCCCGTGCAGACCATCTGGTCACGTGGGGAGGACTTCACGCACGACTTCTATCGGCCAGCGTGCGTGTCGCGGCTGAAGGCCGGCCTCGACGCGCATGGCAAGCTGGTCGCGTGGCACAGCACGTCGGCGGGTCAGGCGATCGTGCCAGAAGCGCTCAAACGCTACTACGGCGCGCCGCGCATTCCGATCGACAAAACCACCTGCGAAGGCGCGTTCGATCAACCGTACGAATGGCCTGCCGCGCGCGTCGCGCACAAGGTCGTCGAGTTGCCGGTACCGGTCGGCTTCTGGCGCTCGGTCGGTCATTCGCATCAGGCGTTCTTCACCGAGAGTTTCACCGACGAGGTCGCCGCCGCCGCCGGCCAGGACCCGATCGCGTTTCGCGCCGCGCTGCTCGTCGAGCATCCGCGTCATCTGGCGGTGCTAAAGCGCGTCGCTGTGTTGTCGGATTGGGGGCATCCGTTGAAGCGCGCGGCCGATGGCGCGCCGTGTGCACGCGGTGTCGCGCTGCATGAGGCGTTCGGCAGTGTCGTCGCGCAGGTGGCGGAGGTGTCGATCGGGCCGAAGCGGCAGATTCGCGTGCATCGGGTGGTGTGCGTGATCGATTGCGGCTTGCCGGTGAATCCGAATCTGATCCGTCAGCAGATGGAAGGCGGGATCGTATTCGGTTTGTCGGCCGCGTTGCAGGATGAGATCACGATCGTGAAGGGCCAGGTGCAGCAGAAGAACTTTGTCGATTTCCCGGTCGTGCGGATCGACGATTGTCCGGTGATCGAAACGGACATCATGCCGAGCCAGATGCATCCGCAGGGCGTCGGCGAACCAGGCGTGCCGCCGATCGCGCCCGCGGTGGCGAACGCGGTGTTCGCGCTGACCGGCACGCGTCTGTACACGTTGCCGTTGCGGCTGGCGTGACGCACGGCGCTTCGAACCTGCTTCACGGCGATACCAAAGCGCGGCGACTCGGGAGGCAAGCATGGGATCACTGAACATCAACGGCCGTGCGGTGGCGGTGCAGGCCGAACCGGATATGCCGCTGCTATGGGTGCTGCGCTGCGAACTAGGCATGACCGGCACCAAGTTCGGCTGTGGCGTGGGCATCTGCGGCGCGTGCACGATTCATCTGGACGGCGCCGCGTGCCTTGCGTGTCAGACGCTGATGTCGGGCGTGCGCACGCAGAAGATCACGACTATCGAAGGCGTGCAAGGCGCCGAAGCGCAGGCGTTGAAGGCGGCGTGGATCGATCTCGACGTGGTGCAGTGCGGCTATTGTCAGAGCGCGCAACTGATGGCGGCCTGCGCGCTGCTCAAACGCAAGCCCCATCCGACTGACGCCGATATCGACGCGGCGATGTCGAACATTGTGTGCCGTTGCGGCACGTATCCGCGAGTGCGGGCGGCGATTCATCAGGCGGCGGCGAAGCGCCGGCCGGCCTGAAGCCGTACCGGCGCGTGTTTCGCAAAGCTAAGCTGCTCGCTGTTGAACGCCGTGCGGGCTCAATTCGCCAGCATCTCCACGACGGTGACCACCACCGTGAAAATTCCGATGCATCCGCCCAATGTGACTACGCCTTGCATGAATGGCGACATACGTGACCCCGCAACGTGTGGTTGGTGTCCACGTATTTAACCGGAAATGAAAGGAAAAAGAAAGGTTATAAATAATAAATCGTAAGCATTAGGGGGCTTTTGCCCCCGTGGCCGTTGCCGCGGTCGGCACGGCCTTCGCCCCGGTCGGCACGGCCTTTGCCGATGCCGCAGCATGAGGCGCGGCGGCCCCGGCCGTGCCTGGCGCGCTCTGCGCATCGGTTTCCCAGCCGCCGCCTAGCGCGAGGAACAGGTTGACCTGATCGATCGCTACCTGGCCTTCCACTGCCGCCACCTGGGACTTCGTCGACGTCAGCGTGCGCGTCGCATCCAGATCGGAGATGAACGACTCGCGCCCGGCGAGATACAGCCGATGCGTTTCATCCGCCGACTCGGTCGCCGACTTCAGCGCGGCGCGCAATGAGTCGGCGCGCGCGTAGTCCGATGCATAGGTCGCGAGATTGGTTTCGGTCTCGCGCAGCGCGGTTAGCACCACGCCGTCGAACTTGGCGAGCGCCACCTGGCTGGACGCCTGCGCTTCGCGCACGCGGCCGCGCGCGCCGTTGGCCGGGAAGGTCCAGCTGATCAGCGGACCGAAGCCCCAACGCGCGGTGGCCGCCGAGCCGAGGTCTTCGAGAATCCCGGTCAGGCCCGCCGATGCCCCGATGCTCACCGTCGGATACAGCGCGCCCGTGGCGACGCCGATGCGCGCGGTCGAAGCTGCCAACTGACGCTCGGCCTCGCGCACGTCCGGGCGGCGCTTGAGCAGCGCGGCGCCGTCGCCGACTGGAATCGGCTGGCGGATTTGCGGTAGCCGGTCGCATGCCAGCACGGCCGGCGGCAGGTCGGACGGCGCGCGCGCGAGCAGCGCTGCGAGCCGGTATTGCGCGATTTTGCGCCGAGCCGTATAGCGCGGAATATCCGCCGACAACGTATCCACCTGGGTTTGCCCGCGCGTCACTTCGGTCTGATTGCCCCGGCCCGCGTCGCGTAGACGGCGTGACACGTCTACCCGCTGCTTCTGCAGCGTGAGCGATTGCTGCGCGATCCTCAGTTCTTCGGCGGCCGAGCATTGCTCGACATACGAGCGCACCACGTCCGCCACCACGGTGATCCGCGCGAGATCGCCGGCGGCCTCGACGGACTCGGTGTCCGCTTGCGCCGCTTCGACGCCGCGCCGCAGCTTGCCGAACAGATCGATCTCATACGCGACGCTGATGCCGATGTCGCCTTCATTGACGACCGGTACTTTCTCCGTGAGCAGAAACTGCTGGGCCGATATCTGCGCGCGCTCGACCAGCGCCGAGGCTTGGCCGGAGAAGCCGCCTTGCGCCTGGGCGACGCCCAGCGCTTCACGCGAGCGCGCGAGATTCGCCGCCGCGACGCGCAAGTCGGAGTTCGATTGCAGCGCCTCGTCGACGAGACCGTTGAGCACCGGATCGTCGTACAGCTTCCACCACACGGCGGGCACGTTGCCGGTCGAGGTCAGCGCGGGGTCGGCGCCTTCGATCGGCGCGTTGGCGAGCGGCGCATTGACGAGCGCCTGCTGCGGCAGCGAGTAGTTGGGGCCTACATTCATGCAGCCGTCGAGCGCGAGGGCGAGCGGCAACAAGGGCAACAGCGGCAGGAAGGGCAGGGTCCGCGACAGCTTCATTGCGAGGCGCCCGACGAAACCGCGACCGACGCCGGCTGTGCAGCTGACGCAGCCGGAACCGAGGACGTTGTCGCAGGGGAAGCCGAAGCCGCCGACGCATCCACTGCACCCGAAGCACCCACTGTCCCCGACGCCCCCACCGGCTGCCGCCTTCTCACCGGCGACAGATCACGCACCGACACCGTCGCGGTGCGTCCCGCGATCATGCGGAAGTCGGCGGGCACCTCGTCGAGTGCGACGCGCACCGGAATGCGCTGCGCGAGCCGCACCCAGCTAAATGCGGGATTGACGTTCGGCAGCAGGTTCGAGCCTTGCGTGCGGTCGCGGTCCTCAATGCCGGCGACGATGCTTTGCACGTGCCCGCGCAACGGGGTCGGCTCGCCCATCACCGTGATGTCGACCGGCTGGCCGATGTCGATCCCGCGCAGTTTGGTTTCCTCGAAATAGCCGTCGACGCGGAATGAATGCATGTCGACCACCGAGAGCACCGGTCGCCCCGCCGTGACGAATTCGCCGGCGCGCGGCGCACGATCGTTCAGATAACCGTCGACCGGGCTCAAGATCGTCGCGCGTTGCAGGTTCAGCCTCGCGGTGTCGATCGCCACGTTGGCATCGGCAAGCGCGGCTTCGCCCGCCTCGACGCGCGAGCGGCTTTCTTCCGCGACTTCCGCGGCGACCAGGTTGCCGAGCTTGCGGTTGCGCGCATCTTCGCGGCGCGCCTGATCGAGCGTCGCGCGGCGTTGCAGCGCGGTCGCCTGCGCCTGGCGCAGCGCCAGCGAGTAGCGGGCCTGATCGATGACGAACAGCACCTGGCCTTGCTTGACCTGCTGGTTGTCCACCACCTCGACCGACGACACCAGCCCCGAGATATCCGGCGCGACCTGGATCACGTCGGCGCGCACGTGTCCGTCGCGGGTCCACGGCGCGAACATGTAATAGGCGACGAGCTTCCACAGCACGAACGCTGCAATCACGACGACGATCAAGGTCAGCAGAATCTGACCGACGGAGAACCAGGTTTTTTTCACGTTATTAGTTTGTGCGAAACGACAACGACAAGGCCCAGCACCAGCACATAGATGCCGAGATCGAAGATGGAGCGATGCCAGACGAAGCGGTAAAAGCCCACGCGTGCTAGCACCGTGCGGATGACCAGATTGACCAGGTACGCGATCAACATCAGCACGAGCACGGCCGGCACGAACACCCCGAAGATGTCTATTTCACCGATCATCGCGGGAAGTCAGAAAGAGGTGGAGCGGGTTGCGGGACGGGCGCATCAGGCGGTGGCCTCCGGTTCGGGCGGCGTCGGTGTCATCAGCGTCGCCGGAAACAGCGATAGACGCAAGCCGACCAGCGCGTGCAGCGCGTCGCGCAGCTGGCGCGCCGAGGATTGCGATGTCGGGCTGGGCGCGCTGGCGTTGGCGAGCCCCAGCGCGGTTACGCGCGCGACGGCGGCATCGATCGACGACATCAGGCTCTCTGGCACCGGGCCGCGCTTACGGCGGTCGACGCAGTCCTCGTAGTAAATGCGTACTCCATCGAGAACATGGTTGATCGCGGCCGGCGCTTCGCCGCCTAGCTTGTGGGTCAGGCGCCGCAGGTCGAGCGCATTGAACGCGATGCGCAGATCACGGAAGCTTTCGATCGACGGATGACGGTGATCGTCAGTCGCGGCCAGGCGCGGGATCAGCTGCATCAGGCGGTCGAGCATACGCGCGGCGAGGTTGCGCTGGTCCTCGATCGGCCGTGCGGTCGTGGCGGTGAGCGCGACATCGGCCCAGCTCGAACGCAACAGGCGCGATGCTGCGAGTTCGGCGCCGAACGGGCGTGTCACGCGGGTCCACAGGTACGCGTAGAGCAGACCGGCGAGGCCCGCGAAATTGCTGTTCAGGAACGTGAGGAAGTTGGCGTCGTAAGCGTCCTGAATGCTGATGAAAGTGGCCGTGTTCACCGCGACCAGCACCGTCACCATGTTGAACTGCGGACGCGGGATCAGCGTGCCGACCATGATGAACGGCACCGCGAACAGGATGACCAACATCGGGAAGTCGTGCACGTGCGGCAGCACCGCGAACAGATAGATGCCCGCCGCCGCCACGCTGACGCCGGTCGCCAGGAAGAAGCGGAACACCATCGGCGCGGGTTCGTCGAGCGCGGCGAAGAAGCAGCAGGCCACCGCTGCCAGCGTCACCGCGCTGGCGCCGTCGTTCCAGCCCGAGCTGATCCACAGGCTGCACGCGAGAACGACCGCCGCGGCCGCCGAGGTGGTCGAGAACAGCATGATGCCGCGATCGTAGAAGCGCTCGGTGCCGCCGAGCCGCCAGTGGCGAAAGCGCGGCCGCCACGCGCCTTCTTCGCGCGTGATGATGATGCGCAGGGAGCGGCAGTCCTGCCATACGTCGATGACCTGCTTCATCCGCCATAGCGCGTTCGACAGCAGCGCGACGTCCCAGTTGGCGAGCGCGGCGGCCGGCGGGCGCATGGCCGCGATGCGCTCGCGCAGCGCGTTGGCGGTTTCGTCGGGGTGATAGCCCTGACTCACGGCGGGCGGCGGCGCCTCGAACCACTTGATGACGTCGGCGAGCAGCGCTTCGAGACCCTCGGGCCAGCTCTGACGGCCGCTGTTATACAGCGCGATCAGCGGATCGGCGAGCGACGAGATGATCGGCAGCAGCAGTTGCATGCGTCCGCGCAGTTCATGCGCGCGCGCCAGCAGGTCCGGCCGCGTGTGATCGTAGGCGAGCTGGCTCAGCAGCAATTCCAGACCGTTGCTGGTGGCCGCGAGCCGCTGCCGCGCGCCCGAGATCGCCGCGCCGGCAATCCGTCCGGACAGCGTTTCCGTCGCATAGAACGCGGCGTCGCGAAACCACGCGTCCGTGCGCTCGATGATGGTGGGCGCGAGCTTGCTCGGAAACAGCGCCCCGCCGACGATGCTCGCGCAGACGATGCCGACCAGGATTTCCTCGGTGCGGCTGACCGCCAGATCGAACACGCCGGCCGGATTGGTCACCGAGGGCAGCGCGATGATAGGCATCGTATAGGCGGCCAGCATGAACACGTAGCTGCGCGCGGTGCGGTCGGACACGGCGAGGTACAGCAGCGTGCCGGTCCATAGCGCGACGATCACGCTGAACAGATACGGCGATTCGACGAACGGCGGCACCAGCAGCACCGCGCCCGCCGCGCCGAGCGCGGTGCCCAGGGCCCGGTACAGCGCCTTCGAGCGGGTCGCTCCGACGAACGGATTCGACACGATATAGACGCTGGCCATCGCCCAGTACGGACGCGGCAGTTCGAACGCGAGACCGATATACAACGCGAGCATCGCGGCGGCAAAGGTCTTGACCGAGAACAGCCAGTCGCGCAGGGTGGGATAGACCATAAAGCGTTATGCCGGATCGGCGGTGTGATGCGGTGCCGCTGCGTCTGCTTCGCCTTTGCCGGGACTGGGCGCCTTGGCGGCTTTGCGGGTCTTGCCAGTGGCCGGCGCGGGCTCGGCGCCGCGTTGCTCCGCGCGCCCGGCGGCATCCGTCGTGAAGGCGTTCAGCACGCGCAAGGCCGCTTCGAGATCGCTGCGCGATACGCCTTTGAGCGCCTGCGCCCGCAGCGTGACCAGTTCTTCTTCCATTTTCGCCGTGACGGCGCGGCCTTCGTCGGTGAGCGCCACGGTTTTCGCGCGGCGGTCCTCGGGATCTTCTTCGCGGCGCATCAGGCCCGCCGCGCACAGTTGATCGAGCAGCCTCACGAGCGACGGCCCCTCGATGCCGATGTGATCGGCCAGCGTGACCTGGCGCACCGCCGAGCCGAGCCGGCTGGCGGTCAGAAGCGGCGTGGCGCACGCCTCGGAGACGTTGAAGGCCGCCAGCACGCCATGGCTCGTGCGCCGCCACTTTCTGGCAGCGACAACCAGGGTGCTGCTGACGGTGCGGCGCAGGACATCGAGATTTGGCATGGCCGGTATTGTATTTCCAAAATATTCGTTAGCAAACTATTGAATTGGAAATTGTTGCCGGGCCGGGACAGTCTGCAAGCGGAATGTGACAACGGTTCTACGGTCGGCGGGCTCGGGTCGGAACGGCGCGTGCATGGCCATTGACCTGGCGGTCCGGCTGGCCGGTCATCATGAGTTAGTCGAAGCGAGCCTGAAGCGCGGGAGCGGTTAAGCCGCCAGCCCAAGCCGCACGGTTCGCGCCAGATCGTCGAGCTGAAACGGTTTGCGCAGGATCGTGCAGCGCTTCACCGCCAAGCCGGAAATGTCCACGTCCGCGTAACCGGTCGCGAGAATCACCGGCAAATCCTCGCGCAATTTGCGCGCCTCGGCGATGACGTCGATCCCGTTCATGCCCGGCATCGCGAAGTCGACCACCAGCAGGTCGGGTTTGTCGTCCTGCAAGCGGCTCAGGCCGGCTTGTCCGTCCGCTGCTTCGGTCACGGTATAGCCGAGCATGCGCAGCGACTCGACCAGCATGGCCCGCACCTCGCCGTCGTCTTCGACCACCAGGACGCGTTTTTCACCGACCGCGTTCGCTTCGGCGTTGGATGCCGTCTCGGTCTGCGGGACCGCGCGTTCGCGCAACGGCAGCCAGATCTCCACGGTGGTGCCCGCGCCTTCTTCGCTGAAGAGACGCGCAGTGCCGCCCGCCTGGGTCGCGATGCCGTAGACCTGGCTCAGGCCGAGTCCCGTGCCCTTGCCGATCGGCTTGGTGGTGAAGAATGGATCGAACACGCGTGACACGACGTCGGGCGGCACCCCCGAACCGCTGTCGGCGACTTCGACCACCACGTAATGCCCGTCGTTGAGCAACTGATCGGGCGCCGCGCGTTCCTTCACGCGAATGCCGAGCTGGCCGCCGGCCGGCATCGCGTCACGCGCGTTGATCGCGAGATTGAGGATGGCCAGTTCCAGCTGGTTGGCGTCCGCATGCGTCCACATCTCGTTGCGGTCGAACTCGTTGGTGTAGCGGATGCTCGATCCGAGCGACACCGTGATGATGTCGCGCATGCCTTGCAGCAGCGCGACCACGTCCACCGCTTTCAGATCGAGGTTGCTGTTGCGCGAGAAGGTCAGCAACTGGCCCGTCAGTTTCGCGCCGCGTTCGGTCGCGCGTTTGACGGTGGCGGCCATGCCGCGAATGCGTTCGTCGCCGCTGACCCGCGCGATCAGCTCGGCGTTGACCATGATCACGTTCAGCAGATTGTTGAAGTCGTGCGCGATGCCGCCGGTGAGCTGCCCGAGCGCTTCCATCTTCTGCGATTGCACCAGCACCGCCTGCACTTTGGCGCGCTCGTGAATCTCCATCATCAGGCGGTTGTTCGCGGACGCGAGTTCATGCGTGCGTGCGGCGATGCGGCTTTCCAGCGAATCGTTCAACTGCACCAGCGCTTCCTGCGCCTCGATCCGTTCGGCGAGATGGCGGCGCGATTCGTACTGCCGCGCGCGCGCCCGCAGCGACGACGCCACCGCGCGCCGCAGCGTTTCCGAATTCAGCGGACGTTCGAGCACGACGACGTTGCCGAGCCGCTCGAGCACTTCGAGCCCGCGGGCGGAGCGCTGCCCGACGCGCGATGCCGCGAGGAGGATGAACGGAAAGTCGGACCATGCCGGCTGTTTTTCGAGCCATGCGAACAGGCGCGACGCATGCTCGCCGGCCAGCGCTTCCTCGGCGATCAGCGCAGCGCCCGCGCCGGCGTCGAGCGCGGCGGAAAGCGCATCGGCGTCGCGGAACGCCACGCACGCGCGCTCGTCCTTATGCAGGACCTCGGCAATCACATCGGCGTCGCGGCCGAACGGCGCGAGAATCAGGACGCATTGCTCCATGACCTTACTGCCCGGGCGTGGCGATGATGCGGTCGGTCGCGCCGAGCAGGGCGGTGCTGCCGCGATAGGACGGCAGGCCGGACAGCACGCCCTCGAAGTCGCGCAGCGCTTCGCCCACTTCCACGCCGCCGCTGCCGAGACGGAACTGGCGGATCGAGCGTTCGTGGGCATTCGCCCGGCTCTTCACGGCGGTCACCGCGGTCAGCACTTCGCCGTGGTGCTCGAAGTAGCGGAACAGCACGACGACGTCGCTCAGATAGCTGATGTCGATATCGTTCTGCACTTCGCCGATGATGCCGTGCTGGCCTAGCACCAGCATCGTGATGATGCCTTGCTGGTTCAGATAGCCGAGCAGCTCGTGCATTTGCAGCAGCAGGTAGCGCTCGCCGGGCATCGCCTGGAGATAGGCGTTCAGGCTGTCGATCGCGACATAGCGCGCGCCCTTCTTCTCGACCGAGTTGCGCACGTCGCTCGCGAATTCGCCCGGCGAGATTTCCGCCGGGTCGATCTGGCGCAGCGTCAGCAGACCGCTCTCGACGTACGGCGCGAGTTGCATGCCGAGCGTGGCGCAGCGGATCATCAGCGTGGTGAGCGTTTCGTCGAACACGTAGTACACACAGCGCTCGCCTCGCGCGAGCGCCGCGAGCAGACACGAGACCACGGTGGTGGTCTTGCCGACGCCCGACGGGCCGATCATCAGCGCATTGGTGCCGGGGATCAGGCCGCCGCCGAGCAGGGCGTTCAGACCCGGCGTGCCGGTGCTGACCACTTCCTTGTCGAATTGCGTGTGGTGCTCGGCCGCGACGAGACGGGGATACACATGGATGCCGCCGGTGTCGAGCGTGAAGTCGTGGAAGCCCTCGCGGAATTTGATGCCGCGCATCTTCGCGATGCGCGCGCGGCGCCGGTTGCCGCCGTAGTCGTGGGTGATGTTGTCGAGGCTGATCACGCCGTGCGCGATGCTGTGCAATTGCACGTCGCCGGGAGCCGACGAGTTGTCGTCGAGCAGCAACACCGTGCATTCGCGGGTCGCGAAATAGCGTTTGAGCGCGAGAATCTGCCGCCGGTAGCGCAACGGGTTCTGCGACAGCAGGCGCAACTCGGAGAGACTGTCGAGCACGATGCGCGCGGGTTTGAGGTCGTCAACCTGTTTGATCACATCGCGCACGGTCTCGCCTAGTTCGACTTCGGCGGGATGCAGCACGGACTGCTCGTATCGCGGGTCGAGGCCTTCGTCGGAGAGCAGTTCGAGGATCGCGAAGCGGGTCACATCCCAGCCATGGCTCTCGCCGACCGCCAGCAATTCGGCGCGAGTTTCGGACAGCGTGATGTACAGGCCGACCTGGCCTTCCTCAACGCCCTTGAGTAGGAATTGCAAGGCCAGGGTGGTTTTACCTGTACCCGGTGCGCCTTCCACGAGGTACATCCGATGAGGCGTGAGGCCGCCGCCCAGGATGTGGTCGATTCCTTCGATTCCGGAAGACAGACGCTTCGGTGCGTCTGCGGCAGGTATGTTTGGCATGGTGTAGCGTTGTGGTCGAATTGAGTGGCGGGCGATTGCTCAGCCGGTACGGCGCAAACGCAATTTGTGTGCCATTGAGTTGTTTGAGGTGTGCGGGCTCATGCGGGGGATGACGCGTGGGAGCGCTGTGGAGTCGACGCAGTGCTTTGGGCGGAGGAACGGGACGGGCGTCGGTGGGCGGCGGGGCCATGCCTTGGCACAGAGCGTGCTGACACGGCCATACCACGCTGGTTGCGCTGGTTGGTGTCAATGCCAACCCGTTGGCTTCTTGCGAAGGGCCACGCCCAATATGAACAGAACCCGACTATTCGCCACCGGACTTGCCGTTGCAACGCTCGGCGCGCTGCCGCCGGCCCGCACCGCCTATGCCGACGATGCGCCCAGCCCGTGCGCATCGCTCAAACGGATCGTGGCGGCCGCGCCGGACGGCCTCGCCTCGTTGACCCCGGACGACGGCAAAGGCGTCGCGCAACCGTACGGCGACGACGCGCAATGTTCTCCGAGCCATCGCAGCTTTCAATGCATGTGGACGCCGCATCACGATGCCGGTTCGAATGCGGACGCGCTAGAGGCGGTGGCGGCGGACATCGCGTCGTGCTTGCCGGACGCGACGCACGATCAGAACCCGCCAGGCCGCCAGCATTTTTATCTAGGCGCGAAGGGCCGGCGCACCGACATCACGCTGACGCCCGCGGGGTCGAACAGGTTGCCGGCTGGTGGTGTCGGGTAAGTGAGGCGCGAGGCGGCCACGGTGCATATCAGATCGAGGCCGGTGATGCCGGCCACCATGTCCAGCCGCGTTGTGAATGACGCAATTCGATCACCGACAGGGGGCCGATCTCGATACGCGGAAACACCGACGGCGATGCCCCGAGCGCATGCACGACCGCTGCCCGCAGCAGCGGCGCATGCGTGATGGCGACGATGTTGGACGCATGGTTCGGCTTCGAGGGGTTGCTAGCCGTGTCCTTGATCGCAGCGTGCCGTGCGTCGAGCCATATCCCCATGCGCTTCACTAATTCACTGAACGACTCGCCGCCGTGCGGCGCCGCGTCCGGATCGCGCGTCCATGCGGCTAGCGCCTCTGGCGCCTCAACGGCGAGCTCGGCGAGGCGCCGGCCTTGCCAGCTACCGTAGTTCATATCCGCCAGAGTCTCGTCGATCATCGCGGCGAGGCCGAGCGCCAACGCGGTTTCGCGCGCGCAAGCGGCCGGGCTGGCGAAGACCGCCGCGTCGCCGGGAAGCGCGACGCGCGCACGTGCGGCCTCAACTTCCGCGAGGCCGCGGGCATCGAGCGGATCGTCGGCGGGAAAGCGGCCGGCGCGCTGCGCGGCCGTCGATGCGTGGCTGACCAGTAAGAGTCGCGCGTCCATTCGGTTCGTTTCCATTGATGACACGTCGGTGCGTATCGCATGGACACGCCGGCTTCGCGTGCCTTTGCGTTCACGAAGGCCGAAGTTTAGCGCGTAGAATAGCGGGACTGCGAAGCACGGAAGCCGGTGAGAGCCCGGCGCGGTCGCGCCACTGTAATCGGCACTTCGAGCCGAAAGCCAGACCTGAACTTCGCACCAATCCTCTGCAATCTGCTTTCGGGGCGCGCTACCCCAGGAGATGTCCATCATGACTGAAGCTGTCTACGATCCCGCTTCCCAGCCCGTTGCTCAACCCACGCCGATTCCGCTGCGCGAGTTGCTGCCCTGGGTCGTGTTCGGCGGTTTGCTGCTGTTGCTCGCGCTTTACTTCGTTGGGGCGGAACAGGGCGCCACGTCGCTGGTGCCTGGCATGTACGTGCATGAGTTCGTGCACGACGGCCGCCATCTGCTCGGCTTTCCCTGCCACTAACGGAGTCGAATATGGTTGGTAAATTGTTGGTACGCGGGATGCTCGCAGGCATCGCCGCGGGATTGCTCACGTTCGGCTTCGCCAGATTGATGGGCGAGCCGCAGGTCGATCAGGCGATCTCATTCGAAGAGAAGGCCGACGCCGCTAAAGGCGAGGCTCCCGAGCCCGAATTGGTGAGCCGCGAAACGCAAGCGGGCCTGGGCTTGCTGACGGGCGTGGTGACTTACGGCGCGGCGTTCGGCGGCTTGTTCTCGCTGGTGTTCGCGTACGCGTATGGTCGGGCGGGGGCGCTGAGTGTGCGCGCGCTGTCCGCATGGCTCGCGCTCGGCGCGTTCATCGCGCTGGTGATCGTGCCGAACATCAAGTATCCGGCGAATCCACCTTCGGTCGGCGATCCTGAAACGATTGGCACGCGCACCGGGCTGTTCTTTCTGATGATCGCGATCTCGCTGGCCGCGATGATGTTTTCGCTGAAGGTGCGGCGTCGCGCGGTGATGAAGCTCGGTGCATGGAACGGCTCGATCGTGGCGGGGGTGGTGTTCGTCGCGATTATCGTGGCGGTGCAGTTGTCGATGCCGGCCATCAACGAAGTGCCGGCGGCTTTCCCGGCGGTGCTGCTGTGGAAGTTCCGCGTCGCGGCGATCGGCATGCAGGTGATCATGTGGGCGACGATCGGGCTGCTGTTCGGCGCGCTGGTCGAGCGGAGCGCTGTCATGCATTCGAATGGGCGCCGGGTGGTGAAGTCGGCTTGAGGTTTGTCTTAAGCTGGCTTGGCCGCGCAACCGCGGAGGCGGTTGGGCGGCGCGAGCAAAGCCCAACATCGTATTTGCATCAAGGACTTGGGCGGGTTGTGGAAGGGTTGTCCACAGGCTTGTGCCCAAAAATTGGGGATAACGTTGGGCCATTACCCCGATACGCTGCGCGTAGAACACGTCGATGATGCTGGGATAAGAACTTCTGTCAGAACCCATGGCAAGTGAAACGTTCATGGCAACCTTCCGGAAGTCTAGGCTCTAGTAGTGAATCTTTGGCTAATAGCGTAAGCACGCGCTCTTGTTGCATCCGGGGAAACTTCTGACGGTGTTCCTCAGGAATCAAACGCCGCGCCATCGAGCTGGAATGAATGCGCCTGGTCTGAGAGTGTCGAGCTCTCGGCGCGGGCGTGTATATCCCCGGTGTCTTCCAGAAACAGGTAGCTAATCGTCAAGGGCGGCGGCCGAAAATGCGACGTCTTACGAAGCATGCAATTATATCGGATGCCTAACTAATTAGATGCTGTCGCTGCAGTGCTCAATTTTTGATCTTCTCAACTTTCTGAAAATAATTGCGCGGAAGGGGTTGACGGGGTGCGGGCTGCATC